>CAUQSG010000012.1:0-29594 GCA_963520725.1 uncultured Flavobacteriaceae bacterium
AAACTCGTTTCTGATGCGTGTTTTCTTGCTGGACTTAGAAAGTTAGAAACAGAATATAACGGCGAAAAACAGGAAGCATGGAGACCAAAACATGTTTTTCATTATATCCAATGGAAACACATTACGCCTGATTTCGTAGTGGATATTTCTGATTTTATGGAGAAGAAAATGGAAGTTTGTAAAGCCTACAAGACACAGCTGTTTGATGCAAATTCCAAAGATCCAATAACACACACGGCAACCAAAGACTTTATGGAAAGTATCACATACAGGGCTCAGGACTTAGGAAGATTGAGCGGAGTGGACTATGCAGAGGGCTTTGTGAGTGAGCGATTGCTAGCGTTTAAAAATTTTGATGGAATTATTTGGTAGTAAAGAAAAAATTACTATCTTTGCACCGCTTTATTATGGTGGCTGTAGCTCAGTTGGTTAGAGCGTCAGATTGTGGTCCTGAAGGTCGCCGGTTCGATCCCGGTCAGCCACCCACAAAAAAACACATTCCATTTGGAATGTGTTTTTTTTATTTATCGAAATTCTTCTTATTTCAAAATATATTTTTGGTGGTATTTTACTAGATTTTCTATGGGCTTTTGTACGATAGTTCCCACATTTAGGCGATAGTAAGAAGCCACAGACCTTAAAATATCTTGGTAGATATAGGATATGGAACCTACGAAATTGATTTCGCAAGAGAAACAGTTTTTATACGGAAGAATGTGATATTCGAAGAACCTTTTCATTTCTTGGAATACTAGATTTTGTAGGTAAGGATGGTTTTTCCTTTCGGCTACGAATTTATTGAAAGAAGCCAAATAAGAGTTCGCCATAGGAGAGTGGTAGATTTTTTGGATAAGATCAGCAGCAGAGAGCTGGTAGGTCTGCTCAAAATCATCAGCCAAGTCCTTTGGTAGTTTTTTCATGAAAAAATCCCTTACAACAGCTTTTCCGATGGCGCTTCCGCTTCCTTCGTCTCCCAGCATATGCCCTAGTGAAGGGAGTTCTCTGTGTAGTGTTTGTCCATCAAAGAGGCAGGAATTAGACCCTGTTCCTAAAATACATACAATGGCTGGAGTACCCTGATAAGCGGCATAAGCAGCAGCTGTAAGGTCTTCTTGCACAGAGATTTCTGCATTAGGGAAGACTTTTTGGATTTCGCTTTTTACGATTTTTTTATTTTCGTCAAAACCACAGCCCGCACCATAGAAATAGATATTTTTAAGGTCGTTTTTGATTTTTATAAGGTCTGGATTTTTTTCTATTTCGTTGGCTATTTTATCATGTGCTATGATATTAGGATTTAGCCCAATGGTCTGTGTTTTCAGCAGTATTTCTTTGCCGTTTTCTTGTAAAAGAACCCAATCACATTTGGTGGCTCCGCCATCTACGATTGCAATCATATTTTTGTGTAATTTTTTGGGAACGAAAATAAGGAATAATTTTTTAATTTTAATCAAAATCCACTGCGAATCTTTTTTTACTCAAATGAATTAAAAGTTTAAATTTGCCCTCATAAAACGAAATGAATGATTTTAAACCAAAATAAATATTTTTTTCTTTTAGTTTAAAATAATATTAACGGATAAATTATTGATATTGAAAAAGATACTTGTTTATATCTGGCGAGGCTGGTTTGTGCTTTTAGGAATAGTTTTGACGCTATTTTTTGGTTTTTTTGTTTATTTTTTAGCATTAAACGACAGATATACCAAACAATGCCACAAGCTGATAAGAATGTGGTGTCTTGGGATGTTTTATGGAATGGGTTTTCGGTATGATTTTATAAAAGAAACTAAAAAAAATATAGACCCTAATAAACAGTACATCATCATAGCCAATCATACCTCCATGATAGATGTGATGCTTCCGTGTATTCTGCATCCAGAGCATCCTATTTGTTTTGTAGGGAAGAAAGAATTGGAAAAAATTCCTATCTTTGGCTCTATCTACAAAAGGGTATTTGTAAGCGTGGATAGAAGCGACCCAAAAAGCAGGGCGGATGTCTATACCAAGTGTGCAGAGCGCATAAAGGAAGGAAAAAGTATAGCGATTTTCCCAGAGGGAGGCGTTCCAGATGACACCTCTATCGTGCTGGATAATTTCAAAAACGGGGCTTTTTCTATGGCAGTGGAGCATCAGGTGGAGATAGTGGTTTACACCTTTGTAGGATTAAAAGAAATGTTTCCTTTTGATAATAGTAAGGGATATCCTGGCAAGGTGAAGGTTTATTTAAATGATATACTAGAGCCTGATACGGATATGGAAACCCTGAAACAGAAGGCTTATGATATGATATTGAAAACAATAGAAAAAAATTAAATTTTGATATGAAACAGCAGGAGCAACAAACCAAGTGGTCGCAGTTTATTCCATTGATAAGTGTATTTTTCTTTTGGGGATTTGTGGCGGCGAGTAATGACATTCTGATCCCTGTATTTAAAAACAGTTTTACGCTTTCACAGCTGGAATCTCAGTTGGTGAATAACGCTTTCTATGCGGCGTATTTCGTTGGCTCGTTGGTGTTTTTTATCATTTCAATGCGGGGTGATGTCCTCCAAAAATTTGGATACAAAAAAACTCTTGCTTTTGGGCTTTCTATCTCGGCTATGGGAGCGTTTTTGTTCGTGCCGGCAGCTTCTATGAATAATTATTGGATTTTTCTGACAGCCTTGTTTGTGGTTGGTTTAGGTTTTTCTGTCCAGCAGATAGTAGCCAATCCACTTGCCATAAAAATGGGTAGTCCAGAAACAGGAACACACCGCCTGACGATGGCTGGAGGAATCAATTCGCTGGGAACTACGATAGGGCCAATTATCCTTGGAATTGCGATTTTTGGGAATCAAAATTCTTCATCAAGTCTTAATCTGAATGATGTCAAAATTCCTTTCGTTATTTTAGGATTGGCGTTTCTTTTAGTTGCCGCGTTTTTGATGTTTTCTAAAATAGAAGACCCGTCAAAAGAGGAAAAATCCCAAGAGGAAAGCGTAGAGGAAGGATTTAATATATTGAAATACCCACAGCTGATGATGGGGATGCTGGCGATTTTCATTTATGTAGGAGTAGAGGTTTCTATCGTGAGTAATCTTCCTGCTTTGCTCAAAACTTCGGAATTCGGGGGGCTTTTAGAGGAGAATTTAGCGCCGTTTATTTCGCTTTATTGGGGAAGTTTGATGATTGGCCGTTGGAATGGCGGAGTTAATGTATTTGATTTCTCTAAATCTACCAATATGGTTCTAAAATTCATCGTGCCGTTTGTTGCCTTTGGAATTATCATAGGGGCTAATATTCTTAGCGGTAAAGATGTTTCTTCGTTTTATATTTATCCTGTGTGGATAGTTATTTTCGTGCTGATGAGCTTTTTAGGTGGCAAAAACGCAGGGAAAACCCTTATGATTTTTGGTTTGGCTGGGGTTCTGATGATGTTTTTTGGTTTGGTGTATCCAGACAAAGAAACAGCGAGATATTTCTTTATTTCAGGTGGTCTGTTCTGCTCTATCATGTGGCCTGCTATTTTTGACTTGGCGATTACAGGGCTTGGCAAAAACACGGGGAAGGCATCTTCTTTCTTGATAATGATGATTTTGGGTGGCGGGATTATTCCGCTGGTGCAGGGTGCGATTTGTGATTTTGATTTGAAAAACCCAAATGGAATTTTTGGGCTTTCATACACTCATTTTTCGTACATTATTCCGCTGTTTTGTTTCGCATATTTGGCGTTTTATGGATTTATAACGCCTAAGATTTTGAAAAAACAAGGCGCTGCTTAATCATTAAAAATAAAATAAAAATGTTGTCAAAGAGAAGATTTTGGGTAGGTTTGTTCGTTATTCAGATTCTTCTCTTTTATCTGTTTTCTCGGTGGGGTGGAGCGGTCTATTTCGTTGATTTTCTTTTTGAACAAAAGAAATATCTTTTTCAGTCCCTTTTTTCCAAAATTCCTTTTTCGTTAGGGGATGTTGTTTATTTTGTTTTGGGACTGCTTTTGTTTTTTAGCCTTTTCAAATTATTTAATCCTAAAACAAGAAAAGTGTATTCATTACGGCTTTTGAAGGGGCTTAATGTTTTTTATTTCGTTTATCAGTTGGTTTGGGGGATGACTTATTTTCAGCGACCGATTGTTTTGGCTTTGGATGAAAAAGAGCCGCAAATTACAGAAATAAAAGCCCTCGTACTGAAATATTTACATCAAGCGAAGCATACTAGAACGCTCGTAAAAGAGGACGGGAAAGGTGTTTTTCAGATTCAGGATTTAGAAAAAATAAAACGAGAAATCCTCTCTCGGCAGAAAAGGATTCAAGCTTTTTTAGGAAATAAAATTTCTACGGGGGTTGATAATTTTAAACCAAGTTTGTATTCTGGATTTATGAATTATACGGGGGTTCTAGGGTATTACAATCCGTTCAGCACAGAGGCGCAGTATAATTCTCATCTTCCGCACACCTATCTTCCTTTTACTTTGTCCCATGAGTCTGCCCATCAGCTGGGGTTTGCCCGTGAGCAGGAGGCTAATTTTGTGGGATATCTGCTGGGAATTAGCTCCGAAAATCCAGAGTTGAGATACAGCACAGAATATTTTGCTTTAAAGAGTCTGCTCAGAGCTTTAGCCACAGAAGATGAAGATTTTGTGAAAACAGCAATAGCGCAATACAGCGATGAAATGAAGAGGGATTATCAGGCGGAGAAAGATTTTGTGGCGGAATATCAAGGGATGATGAACACATTTTTTGCATTTACAAATGACCTGTTTTTGAAGACAAATCAGCAGGAAGGAGCCGTTACTTACAGCTATTTTGTGGATTTATTGGTTCGTTATGAAAGGATGAATCTCGACAAATAAAAACCCTCATATTTAGTATATGAGGGCAAAAACACAAATGATGAAAAAATTATTACTTTTAGCAATGCCTAACAGGCTTTTTAAAAGGGTGAGCAAAAGTAACAATAAATTTTATAATAAAAAAATAATTTCACGATAAATTGTTTAATTTTTTGATTAAATAAAAATATTTTGAATGAATATCTTTTAAAGGATTTATTCTATAATTTATATGTTTATTTGTTTAACTTTTTGCGAGGTGAACAAATTCTTATATTTTTAGATAGAAATAGAAATTTTATAAACAAATTTTGTGTCCTTTCATTCCTTTTTTATGTTATATTTTTAAAAAGAATAATGGAAAGAAACCGATAATTTTCTTACTTTTGTCACCATTAGTGAAAAATTAGAATTATGACTTCGAAAGAAATACGCCAGAAATTTTTAGAATTTTTTAAAAGCAAAGAGCATGAGATAGTGCCTTCTGCACCTATCGTTTTGAAAGATGACCCTACGCTGATGTTTTCCAACTCGGGGATGACTCAGTTTAAGGACTTTTTTCTCGGATACAAAGAGCCGAAATCTGTCCGTGTAGCCGATACACAAAAGTGTTTGAGAGTTTCAGGAAAGCATAATGATTTAGATGATGTAGGGCGTGACACCTATCACCATACGATGTTCGAGATGCTGGGGAACTGGTCTTTTGGGGATTATTTCAAAAAAGAAGCGATTGCTTGGGCGTGGGAACTTTTGACCGAAGTTTATAAAATTCCGAAAGAAAATCTGTATGTGACGATTTTTGAAGGAGATGCTTCTGAAAACTTAGAAAGAGACCAAGATGCATACGATTTTTGGAAAGAACATATCGATGAAAGCCGAATAATAAACGGAAACAAAAAAGATAATTTTTGGGAAATGGGTGAGCAGGGGCCATGCGGGCCATGTTCCGAAATTCATGTGGATTTGAGAAGTGAAGATGAAAAAGCCAGAGTTTCAGGAAAAGATTTGGTAAATAATGACCATCCGCAGGTAGTGGAGATTTGGAATCTTGTATTTATGGAGTTTAACCGAAAAGCAGATGGTTCATTAGAAAAATTACCAAAACAGAATGTAGATACAGGGATGGGCTTTGAGCGTCTTTGTATGGCACTTCAGGGGAAATCTTCTAACTATGATACGGATGTTTTCACGCCTTTGATAGAGAAAGTAGAGGAGCTTTCAGGGAAAAAATATACAGGGAAACTGGATGATGAAAAGGATATTGCCATTCGTGTGATTGTAGACCATATTCGTGCGGTTTCTTTTGCTATCGCTGACGGGCAGCTTCCTTCCAATGGTGGAGCAGGATATGTTATCAGAAGAATTTTGAGAAGGGCGATCCGCTACGCATTTACTTTCCTTGGGCAGAAAGAACCATTTATTTACAAATTGGTGGCTACACTTGCTCAGCAGATGGGAGGAGCTTTCCCAGAGCTGGACAAGCAGTATGAATTGATTAAAAATGTGATAAAAGAAGAGGAAAATTCATTCTTGAGAACTCTGGAACAAGGGCTTCTCATGCTGGATACGATGATGAATAACGCAACTGAAAAAGTGATTTCAGGGAGCAAGGCGTTTGAGCTGTATGACACTTATGGTTTCCCGATAGACCTTACGGCACTTATCCTCACGGAGAAAGGTTTCACTTTGGATGAAAAAGGTTTTGAAGAAGAATTGCAAAAACAAAAAGAACGCTCTCGTGCTGCGGCACAGATGAAAACTGATGACTGGGTGGTTCTTCGTGAGGATGATGAGGAAGAGTTCATTGGGTACGATACTTTGGAGGGAATAGTTCGTGTGACTAAATACAGAAAAGTAGAAAGCCAAAAAGATGGAACGCTTTATCATTTGGTGTTTAATGTTACTCCGTTTTATCCAGAAGGAGGAGGGCAGGTAGGAGACAAGGGGCTTTTGGTTTCTGCAAATGGCGATGTTACCTATATCATTGATACTAAGAAAGAAAACAACTTGATAATTCATCTTTCTGAAACTTTACCAACGAATATAGATGAACCACTGAAGGCGGAAGTAAAAGGGAGAATCCTTGCAGAGGCGAATCACTCGGCTACGCACTTGCTGCATCAGGCGCTTAGAGAGGTTTTGGGGACGCATGTGGAGCAGAGAGGTTCTCGTGTAGATACGCAGTCTCTGAGATTTGACTTTTCTCATTTCCAAAAAATGACCGATGAGGAAATTTGCGAAGTTGAAAAAAGAGTAAATGAGAGAATTCACCAAAAAATAGCGCTTCAAGAGCATAGAAATATCACCATGCAGCAGGCGATGGATGCTGGTGCGATGGCGCTTTTCGGGGAGAAATACGGAGACAGAGTTCGTATGATTCAGTTTGGAGAAAGTAAAGAACTTTGCGGGGGAACGCATGTGAAAAATACATCGGATATTTGGTATTTTAAAATCGTTTCTGAAGGAGCAGTAGCAGCAGGAATCCGCCGTGTGGAAGCCATTACGAGAGATAGAGTGAGACAGTATTTCTCTGATTTGGAAGAACAAGCGGACAAACTTTCAGAACTACTAAAATCCAAAGATTTGGTAAAACAAGTAGAAAAATTATTGGAAGAAAATAATGCTCTGAAAGCTGAAATAGAAGCTTTGAAAAAAGAAAAAGCAAAAGGAGAAATCCAAAACTGGAAGAACGATTTCCTAGATAAAGGAGACAAAAAACTTTTGGTAAAGAGAACATCTCTGGATGCAGGAACTGTGAAAGATATTGTCTTCCAGCTGAAAAAAGAAGTTCCGCATTCTGTGGTAGTTATCCTTTCTGATGCTGGGGAAAAACCAATGCTTACAGTAGGGGTTTCGGCTGATATTGAGGATAAATATCATGCAGGAAACATCGTGAAAGACCTTGCGAAAGAAATCCAAGGCGGTGGCGGTGGAAACCCAGGCTTTGCGACTGCGGGCGGGAAAAACCTAGGCGGCTTAGCCAATGCAGAGAAAAAAGCATTAGAACTATAAAAAGAAAAAGCTCCTTTTTGAAGGAGTTTTTTTTATTTTTTCTTGTTGAAAACTACATCTATCAAAACACCAGAGATGATGATAATTACGCCGGCAATCAGTGAGAAAGTCAGGGTTTCATCGAATAGTACCACGCTTATCATCACAGCTATCACAGGCTCCACAGCTCCCATAATGGCAGTAGGTGTAGAACCGATATATTTAATGGCATAAACCAGCGAAACCACTGATAAAGCCGTAGTTATCAGCGCGAATAAAGCCAAATGCGTACCGATTTCCAGAGAAGGAATGGCGACACTATTTCCTAAAACAAGTGTTTTGACGAGGAAAAACAATGACGCAAATACCATTGAATAAAAAGAAACTTTCACGCCAGAGGCTTTGATTTTAGTTTTATTGACTATAATCATATACAAAGCATACATCAATGCACCCAGTAGCGAAACGAAAAGTCCGATGTAATTGATTTCAAAATTATCTTTAATGCTTAAAAGACCCACTCCAACTACTACGATGACTAGCGAAATGGTGGTGGCAAGCGTTATTTTTTCTTTGAAAAATATTCCCAAAATAAGGGCAACCATAATGGGATAAATGAAAAATATAGTAGAAGCAATCCCAGGGCTCAGAAAATCATATGCTATAAACAGAAACTCCGCAGAGAGTGCATAAAAAAGCCCCAAAATACTAAAAATAATACCTTCTTTTAAATTGATTTTTACACTTTCTTTTTGGTAGAAAACCAAATATCCCAAAATTAGAATTGCCGCAATCAAAAACCGATAAAATAAGGCGGTATCTACAGAGAAAAATCCCCATTTTTTCAGTGGAATCATAAAAAGCGGAATCATTCCGTAAGTAAGCGCCGAAACGAGGGCAAATAAATACCCTTTTAGTGTATCACTCATTGTTTAGATGGTTTTAAAATTTGTCCATTTTTGGGCAAATAATTCCGCAAAAATAGGAAAAACCAATCAGATAACTTTTAAAAAGAAGTCAAGAATGTTAAAAAACCTAAGATAACCCCTGTAGCATTTGGTATGATTAAGATATAATCTTTTTTCGGCTCTTTTGTCCAGCCATAAATAACCCAAATCAAACAAGAAATGGAAGCAAATAAAGGCTGCCACGGCTGTCCTTTTTCTCCCTGTAAATTTGCGATAATCTGTGGAATATAAGCGATAAACACAGCAATTCCAATAAAAGCTCCAATGGAACCTATGAAAGTATTTATTTTTTTCTTTGTCATAAAGTTTTATTTTTATTTCCTTTTTAAAATCTTATTTTCTTCATATCCCTAATAAATTAGGATAAGCAAGTGCAAATTTAAAAAAAATAAAAACAAAAAAACGCCCTTTAAGAGGCGTTTTTTTATTGTAATTTAAGAAGTTTTGGAAAAAGGATGTTGTTTTCAAGATGGATGTAGAGCTGTAGATATTCATCAAACTCATTGAGCATCTGGAATGTAACTCTGTATGTGGTGCAGGCGCCTTCGGGAGGCGTGAAATCATCCGAAACTTTCATAATTTCTTCAAATCTTTCCTTTTCTGTTTGATAGACCGCTTGCAGTTTTTCTATGTAAGCCTGTAAATCTCCACTGAACACAGCATCAGGATTTTTCTCTTTTTCTCTGATGTATGGGAAGAGTTTTTCCTCAGTGTCTCTCAGATGTACGATGAGGTTTTGAGAAGAAAGAGTGAATAGTTCATTGATTTTGAACAATTCTGGATGTCTCTCACCGTGAACTCGGCAGAGTTTATCCAAAAACTGAAGCAGATAAATAGATTTTTCCTGAATATATTCATGGTGAACTTCCTTGATGTAATCAACTAAGTCAGTAAGTGACCAGTTATTAAAATCGTTTTCCTCCGCCGTTCCCTGTGGTATGTTTTTCAGGTCTTCGTAGATAGGAGCAGGGTCTAAATCTTTCATTCTGCAGGTTTCCTCTATTGTTCTACCGCCTTTGCAACAGAAGTTTATGCCATATTTTTTGAAAACAGCCGCTGTACGGAAATTTTCCGCTACATATTCACCTATGGTTTTTTCTTGTAATTGATTCATAAAATAAAAAATTTGAACACAAAGTTACTAATTTAGAATGAATAAAAAAAAGACTGCAATTTGCGCAATCCTTTTTTGGTAAATATTTAAGTCTAAAACTTCCATCCTAATGTGAGGATAAGATGCCCTTTTTGGTTCTTTGCATTAGAAACGATGCTGGTATCACTTATGCTGTAGTTCCCTACGCTGGTCTTGCTGTCTCTATTAAAATAACTTCCTGCAAAGAACGGATTGCTATGTTCATGAGTTCTGTGCTGGTAGGAAGCGTCTATGTAGAATAATTTGAAATCATATCCTATCCCTCCTGAAATCACCTGCGTTTTTCCTACGATGTAGTTGGATAGTTTTCCACTTACTACATTCGCATTATTGTCAAGCATTTTTTCTGTATGGTCTTTGAATGGGCTGGTTGTAAAGGCGTATCCACCTCTTATTCGGAAAGAATTTATTCTGTATTCGCCTCCTATTCTTACTTCATGCTGAGCTTTGTATGTAGATTCATAGAAATTATTTAGCTGAACATCCGCTGCACCGCCACCGAAATTAGGCTTACCTAAATCCACTCTGTAATCCACATTAAAGGCAAAATGTTTATTAGGGATAAAAGCCCCACTTAGTGTTAATTTAGTTGGAGTTCTGAAAGAACGGCTTTCTGTGTAGCTGTTCTGAGAGAGAATCAAGCCATTTTTTGAATAAAAATTGTACTCTCTGTCTATGCTGTACCAAGTAGGCGACTCTATAGAAGCTCCTAATCTAACAGCGTTGCTCAGTTTCCCTATTATCCCAAGAGATAGCGAAAACCCATCAGCATCCTCTATGTAAGGAGTGTTTTGTCTGGAGAAATATTTTGCTCTTCCTGTATTTAATGAGGAAACTTTAACTTCATTATACTGCTCTATATTCACAGAAGAGAAATTCACTGCAGCTCCTATGTATAGTTTATTATTATAATTTCCTCCAATACCCAAGTTCAGCTTAGAACGATGTCCAATGGTTTCATACAAATGCCCTTCGAATATGTTGTAGTCTGTAATGGGTTTATTTTTATCATCATCTTGATGTATAGCAGATGTTATATTTGCATTTCCTGGAGATTGTAATTTATCACTCACATTTTGAGTAACATAGTTTATTCCTACATTTACAAATTTCCATGCATTCTGTTCATTTGACTGAAAAGATAATACTCCATTGGCATTCCCTAAATTAGCCTTGCTTATGTTTTGGCTCGTAGATTTTCCTGCCAGACTAGCCGTAGATTTATTAGAATTGATAGCTAGAGAGGCGCTTATATCATCTGTGATGAATACTCCCAGACCAGCAGGGTTGGTATTTAGCACAGAGGCATCTCCTCCCAATGCTCCCATAGAGCCTGCCATTGCGCTATATCTTGCTGTTCCTAGGGAAGAGATATTGTCATAAATTGTAGAGGTATTTCTGATGATAGAAACATCTTGTGCAAAGAACAATACACTCGCTGAAATACCTGCTAATATTGAAATTTTCTTTGTCATTTTTTACAATAATTTTAAAGTTTTACCAGTTCGATCTTCTTCCAAAACCACCATTTCCGCTAGTGGAACTGCCACTATTTCCGCCATTGTTTGATGAAGAATTATCTCTCCAAGTGTTGTTTTGCTGTTGGTATCGCTCTATATCAGAGTTATGATTTCCCCAGTCGGAAGGTCTATCAAAACCATTATTCGGTCTATTCATCTGGTTGTTGCTTCTATTAAATCCACCATTGTTAGGCGTGTAGGTTCTGCTACGGTAGGAGTTATTATCATTTCCTCTGTAGATTTCATCTGGGTCGCTTCTTCTGTAAGTTTTCACAGGTGTTCTGTAATGACGAGGGCTGTAATAATTATCATAGTAATAACCATCATAATAACTACGATAATACGGATTGTAGTAATAAGGGTTATAGTAGTAATTATTATAATAGTAAGGGCTGTATCCCCAGTAGTTATAGTTCCAATAAGGGTTGTAATAATAGTTGTAATTGTAACTCCATGGACTCATTCCCCACGAGAAACCTAACCCCCATCCTGAAGAGCGAGGGTAACCGAAGTACGAATTATAATACCCGAAATAATACGGCGAATAAAAACTGCCATAATAAGGATAACCCCAAGAAGAATAATTGTCATAATAGAAATTATTTTGCGTTCCTGTATAAGTTCCCCAGTCGGAGCTGGAAGAGATTCTTTGGCTGTCTCCGCCCCAGTTTTTGTTGCTGTATTTTTGGTTTTGTAGCTGCTGGTTTTTCTGAGCTTGTCCAATAATTCCTGTTTGATTATTATCATCCTCAAAACCAGCTCTTTCGTCCATATCATAGTAGTCAGGCTCCTGCCATGCTAGTTTTCTTTCTATTTTGTCCGTTGCAGGGTCGTAATAGATACCATCTGTCTCTGTGTATCCAGACTGGATACCACAAGAAACTAAAAATAATCCACTTGCCAAAGCCAAGGCTGTTTTGGAAACAAAAGGGATTATTGTATCAGAAAATGTATTATTTTTCATATCAAATGGTTTAATGTTAATTACTATATTTGCAAAATTATTACCAAAATTATACCAAAAATCATATTGGAGTAATTCTGAATAATGATTTTTATCAGTAAAAATAAAAAATATTTTAATATTTATGGCAAAATTAACTTCAAGAGCAGAAGATTATAGTAAATGGTATAACGAACTTATCGTAGGAGCAGACCTAGCGGAGAACTCAGGTGTTCGCGGCTGTATGGTTATCAAGCCGTATGGATACGCCATTTGGGAAAAGATGAGAGATGAGCTGGACAGAAGATTTAAGGAGACAGGACACCAAAACGCCTACTTTCCGATTTTCGTTCCGAAAAGTTTGTTCGAAGCAGAAGAAAAAAACGCAGAGGGATTTGCTAAAGAATGCGCCGTAGTTACGCACTATCGTTTGAAAACAGACCCAGAAAATCCATCGAAACTTATCGTAGATCCAGAAGCAAAGTTGGAGGAAGAGCTTATCGTTCGCCCTACTTCGGAAGCGATTATTTGGAATACTTATAAAAACTGGATCCAGTCTTATAGAGACCTTCCGATACTTATTAACCAATGGGCGAATGTGGTTCGATGGGAGATGAGAACGCGTCCGTTTCTTCGTACTTCGGAATTCCTTTGGCAGGAAGGGCACACTGCTCACGCCACTAAAGAAGAAGCAGAAGCGGAAGCAAAACAGATGATGGAAGTTTATGCGGATTTCTCCGAAAAAATGATGGCTGTGCCAGTAGTTCGCGGACTGAAATCTCCAAGCGAAAGATTCGCAGGAGCAGACGAAACCTATTGTATAGAAGCGATGATGCAGGACGGAAAGGCGCTTCAGGCTGGGACTTCGCACTTTTTAGGGCAAAATTTCGCCAAAGCATTCGATGTGAAATTCACAAACAGTGAAGGCAAGATAGAATACGCTTGGGCATCATCGTGGGGCGTATCAACCCGATTGATGGGGGCGCTTATCATGTCGCATTCAGATGATTTTGGGTTAGTTCTGCCGCCGAAACTTGCGCCGATACAAGTAGTCATCGTGCCGATATTCAAAGGCGAGGAGCAATTAGCCCAAATCGATGAGGTGGCTTTCGGAATTAGTGAAAAACTGAAAGCTCTTGGAATTTCTGTAAAGTACGACAATCGCGCTACGCACAAACCAGGCTGGAAATTCGCAGAATACGAGCTAAAAGGTGTGCCGGTGAGAGTAGCCATAGGGCCGAAGGATTTAGAAAACGGCATGGTGGAAATCGCGAGACGAGATACACTGAGCAAAGAGACTCAGCCGATAGCAGGAGTGGAAAACTACATTCACCAGCTTCTTACGAAAATTCAGGAAGACATCTACCAGCGTGCGCTTAACTTCCGAAATGAAAACATTACAAAAGTGGACACTTACGAGGAGTTCAAAAAAGTTTTGGAGGAAAAAGGCGGTTTCATCGCAGCCCACTGGGATGGAACGGAGGAAGAAGAGGAACGCATCAAGGAGGAAACCAAAGCCACCATACGATGTATCCCGCTGGATGCTGTGGAGGAAGACGGCGTGTCCCTTATTTCAGGAAAACCTTCCAAGCGCAGAGTTCTTTTCGCTAAGGCGTATTAAAAGTATATGAAATCACATTTTCTTTTTATTTGTTTGATTAGTTATTCTTATCTATTTTCTCAGAATTTGGATGAAGATAAATACTACGCTGAAACCAAAACAATTTTTATAGAATCTGAAATATTTGGTAAGAAGAGGGAATTGGAAGTATTTTTCCCAGATGAATACTTCTGGCATCCCGAGAAAAAATTCAGTGTCTTATATCTATTGGATGCTCAGAATTTTAGAATATTTAACTATGTAAAAGGAAACATAGAACTGCTTTCTATGAATTATATGGAGCCTATGATTATTGTCGGAATAGCAACAGAAGATAGATGGTTTGAATTTTTACCAAAGAACAACCATCCTGAAACTCTGAAAGTGTATAATCCTCCAATAGGAGGAGCGGACAAATTAGTATTTCATATAAAAAATGAAGTAGAAAGTTATATAAAGAATAATTTTAGGGTAAATAAAAAGAGATGGGGGCTTGGGCATTCTCTCGGGGCTACATTTTTAATGTATTTTAATACAAAGGAAAAAGATTTCTTTGATTATAATATCTTATTAAGTCCCAATTTTAGTTACGATAAAGAACAAATGATAGATAGGATAAAGGATTTTGTAAAAAAGTCTGTATTTGATAGAGAAAAAGTATTCCATATTTACAGCGGCTATGGCGATTCTTATGAAGAACAATTCAATTTATCACTAAAGAAGATAAATTCTTGGATAAAAGCTCAAAAGAAGCATAATTTCATTTGGAAATATGAAAGATTAAATATAAACAGCCACGATAAAGTATGGTTGGAAGGCGTATATAAGGGATTACTAAGACAATGAATAAGCAAAACCACCTCAACTAAGGTGGTTTTCGTTGATCAGTTTTTTCCATTTGTGGATGATTTTTAAAACCGCATCACGATTCTTTTTACTTTTGATGAAAGTAGGAAGTTTTGCTACCAATGACATACCTTTTCGCTCACGGAGGTCGGAAGAAACATAATCTTCTATTACCTTTATATGGAGTGTGTTTTCTGCCCAGAATAGATTTTCCCATACATTTTCTTGAAAAAAGTAAGGCAGCCCAAAAATATAATCACATTTTAGCCCATCTTTATTTGGGTTTATTTTGTTATAGGTTTCTTCATAGTGAGGCTTTATGGATAAGGGAAAGGAACAATTTTGACATTTGATGAGGACTTCATCCATTTTGTTTTTCATTCCATATTGTTCGTTATGAATGGGAATACCGCAGTTTGGACAGTTTAACTTGATAACAGCTGTAAAAGACAGCAGGTCTTCACTTTTCTTTTCGTATCCACAATAATAGCAGTGGACTAGGTATCCATCAGGAGTTATAATAGCAGCATTATGGCATTCAGGACAGACAACCCAAGTGCCTTCTTTCCATATTTTTATGTATTTTTCTTGATAACGCTTCATTTTATGCGAAATTATTTCTTTTTGCCAGAAAAGAACCCAAATTTCTCTAAAGGCACTAGTAGGGACATCATCCAGTAATGCTTGTTGGTTTTTCCTTTTTCGGACTGCATGTAGTACATCAGCTGTGGAGTGAGCCAGCTTAGACTTACGCTTGACCCTACATAAACTCTGTTTCGTAGTTTTCCGTTTTCCAGATTTATGTAGATTTCATCATGGGCATAGAGACTTACAGGGATGTCTTTGACTTTTATTTTGTAGTTTAGACCTAATCTATTTCTGTAAGTGGAGGTGTTGCTTGCGTAGTTTTTTATCTGATAGTAGTACAAATTTCTGTCAGTGATTGACAGTTTATTACTGATAGGCAGGGTAAAAGTAGCATAAGCCATTATCTGGTGCTCTGCGTTTTCGCTCTTGGATTCATAATCTTGAAAAAAGGCATAACCAGGCGTCAGCGAGATGTATTTATTAATCGTGAATGTCGGCAAAACCCTTGCAATGTACGAGTTGTCAGTCGGGCTGTATCCACCAAAGGTCGTGAGTTTTCCTAAATTTCCCATATTTGCGGTAAAACCTACCACTACGAAAGAATGCGGCGCATCTATCGCTTGTGATTTTAGGAAAGCAGAAATAGAAAGGGTAAAAAATAATATAATGATTTTCAGTCGATTCATTTTATTAAAATTTACCCCAAAGATAAGGAAAATTAGGGATTAAAACATTTGTTTAATGAAAGAAATTCCAAATCTGTGTAACGATAAAACATACTATAAATCCATACAAAACAGGAAGAAAAGTAGCGATGCTAGTCCATTTTTTGCTCCCAGTTTCTTTATAAATGGTGTAAATAGTGGTGCTGCATGGGTTGTGCAGCAGACTAAACAGCATGAGATTTATAGCGGTGAGGGTAGTCCATCCTCCCATTTGCAGTATAGATGCGATTTCGTTATCCGAAGTTTCAAATAACACACCTGCCAAGGCATCATTTCCTAAGGTTAAAGAAGTGAGCATCAATATCGTAGGAATAACGATTTCATTGGCAGGAATAGCCAAGATGTAAGCCAAAAGAATCACTCCATTCAGCCCTAAAAACAGCCCGAAAGGCTCCAGTCCGTCTATCATCCATAGAGCAAGTGGGTGACCGCCGATGCTGATATTGGAAATCAGCCAAATAGCAGCTCCCGCAGGAACAGCGAAGACTATGGCTCTCCATAGGACTATCAGCGTTCTGTCTATCAGAGAAGTGTATATCGTTTGCCATATTTGTGGAGGCCTGTAAGGCGGCAGTTCCAAGGTGAAAAACGAAGCCTCTCCTTTGAGTAATGTTCTCGATAAAAGCCAAGAAGTGAAGAAAGTAAATGCAATTCCTAAAATCACAATACCTACGACAGCAAGCATAGAAACAAGCCCTGACCACTGCTGAGGAACTAAAACACCTATGAATAGCGTAGCCATAAGAATTTGCGTGCCCCATCTTCCGTTACATAGCGCAAAATTATTCGTGATAATAGCGATAAGTTTTTCCCTAGGACTGTTGATGATTCTGGTCGCCACCACGCCTGCAGCATTACACCCAAAGCCCATACTCATCGTAAGCGCCTGTTTCCCATGGGCGCCTGTTTTTCTAAAAATTCTGTCCAAATTAAAAGCTACTCTCGGCAAATAACCGAAATCTTCCAAAAGGGTAAATAATGGGAAAAATATCGCCATAGGAGGGAGCATCACGGAGACGACCCAAGCCGTGGCAAGGTAGATGCCATCTATCAGTAATCCGCTCAGCCACCAAGGAAAATTAAGATCATTGGCACCAGTTTTCAGAAAAGGATAAATCTTCTCTAAAAGCAGGAAAGAGAGAAATTCCGATGGGTAGTTAGCCCCGATGATAGTCAGCCATAAAACCAAACTCAATAAAAGAAACATTATCCCAAATCCCCATATTCTGTGCGTGACCAAATTGTCTATCATTCGCTCTATACGGAACAGCCTCTCGGATTCGGTGGACGATACGGTTGATTGTATGATTTTAGCGGCCTCGGCATAGAGGTTCTCTATCCGTTCATCATGGTAGTTTTTAGGGAAGTCGGTTTTGCATTCTTCCACTAAATGATGTATCGGCTCAAAATTTTCGGAATTGATACGAGTGGATATCATTCCTTTTTTTAATTCTTCTGCAAGATTTTTATTTCCCTCTAATAATCTGGCAGCTATCCATTCCGTATTGTCAAGCTCTGGGTCAAGCTGTGAGAGGTGTTTAGCAACTTTCTCCACCGAGTTTTTTACTATTTCGGTAGGCTTTATGAAAGATTTTTTCTTTGTGGTAATCTCTCCTTTGGCCATTTTATGAATTGTAGATAGAAGTTCAGGGATTCCATCTTTAGACCTTGCGCTGGTGCCTATCACAGGAATTCCTAGGTCGCGGGATAGGGTGCGGGTGTCAATTTCGGTGCCGTGTTTTTTCGCTTCATCCATTAGATTAAGACAAAGAATCACATTTTCCGAAACTTCCATCACCTGCAATAAAAGGCTGAAATGCCTTTGCATACGCCCTGCATCCACTACCACTACCGTAATGTCAGGTTTTCCAAATAAAACAAAATCTCTGGCAGCCTCCTCATCATCAGAAGTAGAAAGCAGCGAATATGTACCAGGCAAGTCCACGATTTTGAAGGTGTTTTGCTGATAAGAAAAATACCCTTCGGAATGTGTTACCGTTTTGCCAGGCCAGTTTCCTGTATGCTGTTTCAGCCCAGTTAAAGCATTGAAAATAGTACTTTTCCCTGTGTTGGGATTTCCAGCAAGGGTTATTGTAAACTGTGTATTTGCGGCGTTTTCTCCTAGCTTTTTTAGTTGGCTAGCTGTATTGAGTTCGCAGACTTGGCAGCTTGATTTCATTTCAGTTTAACTTTTAATCTCTATTAGAATGTATTTAGTGTCTTCTTTTCGTAAGGCAATCAGCGTGTTATGAATATTGTAAGCGATAGGGTCACCCAGCGGGCTGATGTTTTGGATATGAATTTCAGCACCTTTGATGAATCCTAAATCTAAAAATCGCTGTCTGATTTCTCCCTTGCATTCCGGAGAAATCCCTAAAACTACACCTTTTTGACCTGTTTTTAACGAACTTAAATCCATTCAAATTGTTTTATTGTCCAAATTTACAAAATTAGATTAACCTAACAAATCAAAAATAATTGAATTTTATAAAATCAATTTAATTTAAAAAGATGTTTATATCTTTGGCGGAAATTTTTAGAGATGGACAAAAAGGACTATCAAGAGGCGCTGGAATGGCTTTTTAAACAAACTCCCAACTATCAGGAAAATGGGAAAAAAGCCTATAAACCAGGGCTGGATAATATAAAAAAACTCTGTGATTACTGGGGAAATCCACAGAATAAGATAAAAACCATCCACATCGGTGGAACCAATGGGAAGGGCTCTACGAGCAATATGCTGGCTTCTATCTTGCAGGAGGCTGGCTATAAGGTTGGGATTTATAATTCGCCTCATTTAGTGGAGTTTACAGAGCGGGTGAAAATCAATGGAGAGAAGGCGGACAAGGAGTTTGTGTATCAGTTTATTCAGAAATTAAAGCAAATTCCAGAGCAGATTTTGCCTTCTTTTTTTGAATTTACGACCATCATGGCGTTTGAGTATTTTTATCAAAACGAGGTGGATTTTGCCATCATCGAGGTTGGTCTCGGTGGGAGGCTGGATTCCACCAACATCATCACTCCGCTGGTTTCGGCAATTACGAATGTCCAGCTTGACCATCAGGATATTTTGGGCGAAACGCTGGAGCAGATAGCTGCAGAGAAGGCAGGAATTATCAAAGAAAATGTTCTGATAATTTCTGGTGATGAGAATATTTTGGTTAAAGATATAATTCGCGAAAAAGCCAATGCGGTAGGAACGGAATTTATAGATGCTACGGAGGTGAAAACCGATTTGGAAACCGATTTGAAGGGTAATTATCAGCGAAAAAATATCCGTGTGGTTTTGGCTTTGGTGGAGGCTTTGAGGAAGAAAAATGTTTCTATTTCGGATGATAATATTCACGATGGGCCGCTCCATGTTCAGAAAAATACGGGATTCATCGGTCGCTGGTTTGAATTTTCTAAAAACCCGCTAACTATCTGTGATACAGGGCATAATAAAGCGGGTCTGGATATGGTGTTTAGCCAGTTGTCTGAGTATCACTGCTATAAACACATTGTTTTAGGTTTTGTTCAGGAAAAGAATATTGATGAAATTATGAAAATTCTTCCTCGTGATGCTTATTATTATTTTGTAAAACCAGCTGTTCATAGAGGAAGACATCCGAAAGATTATGAAAATTTGCTGATGGAGACAGGGGTAGATTTCAAGATTTTTGATAATGTGGAGGCGGGATATCAGTCAGCAAAAGCAGTCTGCAAGGAGGATGAGATGATTTTTATAGGGGGGAGTAATTTTGTAGTTGGAGATTTTTTAGAAAAAAATTTGGAGGTTAAATAAAAATCCGTATATTTGCACCACTCAAATGAGGGCGGTTAGCTCAGTTGGTTCAGAGCATCTGGTTTACACCCAGAGGGTCGGGGGTTCGAATCCCTCACCGCCCACAGATAGGGTTCTTAGCTCAGTTGGTTCAGAGCATCTGGTTTACACCCAGAGGGTCAGGGGTTCGAATCCCTTAGAACCCACAAAATCCAAGATTTTTATAAGTCTTGGATTTTTTTTATGCATTTTCTCTTGGTTTTATTAGTTTTGTATAAAATTCATTTTCAGTGTTTTAGTAATATTTTCCTTCTATCTTTTTCCTGTTATGTTAAAAATTTTAAGAAAATTTTAACAAATCAAAATAAGTGGTTATATTTGTAGAGTTTTTATATGGGAAGTTTTTAAAAATATTAAAATTATGAAACTAAAATTTATTCTATTATTGCTTACCTTTTCTGTGAATGTGTTTTTGTTTTCACAAAACAAAACTTCAAATAATAAAAAAGCAAAATCACAAAAAAGTGATATGCAATTAAAAATGAAAAAAATTGAGCAAGAACTTTATGCTGGTAAACCATATGGCTCAATGCATATAAATTCTATTGGAGCGCCTAGACAAGATTATGAAGCAATGGGTTATGGTGAAGTAGCAAAAGCTGAAAACTGGGATACACTCGTACCGCCTAGTAATATGGCCGAAAGAGCGCGTAAATATGAGCAAAAAAAACAAATGAAAACCATAGGACTGGTAGTTTTAGGAGGGATTCTTCTATTTTTTGGATATAAACTTATAACAAATAATAAGAAAGATAAAAAGCCAGAAGTCGCTAAAGACTACAATGAAAAGGACTATAATGAAGTGAAAAAGAAACTGAATGATATGTTCTCTGATGACCTATTGACAAAAGAAGAGCTGGAGGCTAAATTAGCCGATTTGGAGGAAAAACAAATGAAAGAAAAGAAAGCAGCAGAGACTAACCTTAAGAAAGAAAAATTGTATAAAGCCTACCAAGAGGGCATCATCACATTAGAAGAATATAATGCTAAACTAAACAGCTTGTAGATAATAATGAGTTTTTTTAAGAGATAAAAGATTTTATTTCTTAAATATAACTAAAACCCATTCCAGCACGGAGTGGGTTTTTGTATGATTATTCAAATAAAAAGTCCTCAAAAAGTAATTGTATCAGTCAAAATATTCTTTATCTTTGGAGGTGAAATTTAATTGAATTAGAAAATGAAAAGATTTTTTATCGTGTCGGCATTTGCTCTTTGTCAGGGCATTTATGCACAATCGCAGGGGGTAATTTATTTTGATGAGGAATGGAACATCATCAAAGATAAGAAAAAGGCATCTTTTTACCGAGAAACTACCCAGCAGGGAGATTATTATTTAATCAAAGATTATTATATCAACGGAACCTTGCAGATGGAGGGGAAGGCTTCGGACAAAACGCCTAATCAGGAGGTTTTTGAGGGGAAAGTTACATGGTACTATCCAGATGGAAAAGTGAGTATGGTGTCACATTTCTCAAAAGGAGCTCAGGTAGGGGAGCATAAGAGTTACCAAGAAGACGGCCGTATTTCCCAAGATTTTATTTATAAAAACTATGCTGTATTTAGCGGTAAATCATATGGTTATGAAAATGATTATCAAAATAATACGATTACCGAGTATAAAGATGGCGATGTTGTAAAGATGACAACTTATGGGAAATCATTGCAGGGAATCCGTTTTGAAGAATTCTATGCGGGAGGAGACCCTTACACAGCTTCCGAAGTCAAATATTATGATGAAAATGGAAAATATATAGGCAGCCAAAAGATAAATAAAGACGGTCTTTATACAGGGATAAATGTAAAATATTATGCAAGTCCTATGAAAGTTTCTTGTATCGAAAATTTCTCAGGACAATCAACGACTTACGATATGCCTACTGAATCCAAATGCTACTATGGAAACGGCAAGCTGAAAAAAACTTACAAATCACATGGGAAAACCGCTACGGAGGTTGTATATGATGAAAGTGGTAAGAAAATAGGAAGTCTAGAGTACAGATATGACAAGGAAATGGATATGATGACGCCCTATAATGGTGAGAAGATAGAAATTGATTTGTATGAAAAAACAAAAAAAATAATATCAATCCTTACCTATAAAAATGGGAAAGGGCTAGAAGGCAAATATTTTGACCAAGAAGGAGAATTACAAAACCAATATTTCTATGATGATGAAGGGGGTGCTAAAGAAATATGGAGTTTTGGAAATGATGGGAAACAGGTTCTTACTTACAGAGATGGGCTTCCGTATAATGGCAGTGTTATAGAGGGAGGAGCTCAGTCTACTTATAAAGATGGTCTTCTGATGGAGACTAGAGAAGTGAACATGGAAGGCAAACCTACATATGAGAAGAAATATGATGAAAGTAAAGATATCTATGAGGTGAAAATATATTCAGATGGTAAACTTAAATATTATTATACAACAAATAATAGGTATGATGAAGATGCATATTTTAGTGCAGAAATAACACCTTTCGATGACAAAGGAAAGCCAATGAGTAAAATAGTTATAAAAGATGGAAAGATAGAAAAAGGGGTGCTAAAACTAAAATCCTATTATGCAGATGCAGAAACTGTAGAATACAGCAAAAAAGGGAAATGGTATGTGAAAAGAACTTATGTGGAAAAGGAACTAGTAAAAGAAGAGAGATTCAAGAGTGATGGGGATTATTCAGATTATTTTGAAAAATATGAAATAATGATTCGTACAGAATAAATAAAAATAGTCAAGAAGAAATTCTTGACTATTTTTTTATTTATAAGCAGGGAAATCTATAGTAGTTGTAGGGAATGGGATATTTACATTATTAGCTCGGAATTTCTCCAAAATAGACTTTCTTATTTCGCTTCTCGTGTGGGAAATATGAAAAGGGTCATTAGAAAAGAAATAAAGCCTAAGATTGAGAGAAGAATCCGCAAAATCATTCAGCCTGATGAATGGTTCTCGCTCTTTGGAAATATCTTCATTCTCCATAGCTGCCTCTACAAGGAGGTTTTCTACCATTTTTATATCAGTTTTATAGTCCACGCCTATGTCTATGTAGAAGGCATTGGCAGCATCATGAGATGAATAATTGGTAAGTTTATCCTTGGTAAGGTATGAGTTAGGGAAAACTATGGTTTTTCGGTCTGTAGTGAGGATTTTGGTGGTTCTCATGCTTATTTGCTCCACCCTGCCCATTACGCCGTTCATATCAAGGACATCTCCCACACGGACACTTTTGTCTAATAAAATAATAACTCCAGAAATAAAATCTAAAAACAAATTCTGAAGTCCAAGACCTATCCCTACCAAGACTGCACTAGAACCTACCAAAAACGGAGAAATATTTACTCCTAGAATCCGCATGATGATTAGGAAAGTGACAATGATAATTCCGTAATATACAATCTGGTGAAGGGCGTATCTAGTTCCTTTGTCCACCTGTGATGAACGCCTGTAAAAGATTTTTTTAGAAATTTTCTCAACAATATATGAGACACAAATCACCACAGCAACTCCGATTACCTGATACATATGCAGTGTATAGGTATGGATAGAAAGTATCGGATATTCTAAAAATTCTTTTAAGTCCATCTATCAAATTTTTTATTTCATTTCTGAAATAACATTTACAGTTTCTTCTAAGAATAAATCTCGTTTCAGGTTTTTAAGCCAAGATTCGCTTTTTTTCGCGAAAACTTCATCTTTCTTACCTCTCGCTTGTTCATCTTTGTGCAGCGTGAAAACCAGCTTGTTATCGTACTTAGATAAAGATTTGAATTTTTTAATCTGATCTTTTCTTGATTTCATTAGCTTATTAAACTTATTTAAGTTCAATGTGATTTTTTCTTCTTTATCTAGTTTTTCTCTCCACTGTGCAGATTCCAAAAGCAGCTGATAATTAGAATTTTTACTCATTCTGTTTTGGCTGTTTTTCTGTAAACTAGAGATATTCAGCGTTCCTACGGGAGTAAATCTTGTAGTAGGAATCTGATCCCATGGAAGGGCATTGTCTCTATATCTTTCTCCGATTTCGGAGTAAGAGAAAAAGTCGTTCATGGGTATATCAGCATCTACACCTTTCAGCTGGGTAGATTTTCCATTGACTCTATAGAATTTTTGGATGGTCAGTTTTATAGAACCAAAGTCATCCGTAGAATTCATAAAGCGATTTAGGTCTGCAAAGGTTTGTACAGTTCCCTTTCCGTAAGAGTGTGGAGAACCTACGACCACGGCTCTTCCGTAGTCTTTCATTGCTCCTGCTAGAATTTCGGATGCAGAGGCAGAGAACTCATTTTGCATAATCACTAGAGGGCCTTCCCATACTGGTGAATTGGTCTTGTTTCTTAGAATGTTGATTCTTCCATTAGG
Source organism: uncultured Flavobacteriaceae bacterium (assembly GCA_963520725.1). GTDB lineage: Bacteria > Bacteroidota > Bacteroidia > Flavobacteriales > Weeksellaceae > JABCPE02. The sequence continues at coordinate 24,331 of CAUQSG010000012.1, forward strand.
GTCTTTTATCTGTACCACAGGTCCGTTTTTCATGAAAAGTCCTACGATGTCTACTACTTCCGTAAGTGAGCCACCTCCGTTGTTTCTCACATCTAGGATAATTCCTTTAATGTTTTGAGATTTCAGTTTTACGATTTCGGCTTTTACATCATCAGATGCATTTCTACCATTAGGGTCATCAAAATCAGCATTAAAGCTCGGAAGGTAGATGTATCCGTATTTTTCGCCTTTTGGTGAATTTACGATGATGCTTCTCGCGAAAGTATCCTCTATGGAAACTTCCTCACGGATGAGTTTTACTTCTTTTACGCTGCCATCTTTTTTCTGTAAAGTAAGGGTCACTTCTGTGCCTTTTTCTCCACGGATAAGCCTTACAGCCTCATCTACCAGCATTCCTACTACATTGATAGCCTCTTCATTCGGCTTAGATCTTACTTTTAGGATTTTATCTCCTTCGGATATTTGTTTAGACTTCCATGCTGGAGCTCCCACTACCAAAGGTCCCATGTAGAGATTTCCTTTTTTCTCTTGAATCTGCGCACCGATTCCGATAACTTTTCCAGCAAAACTGGTATCAAAATCCTCTTTGTCCTTTGGAGAAAAATAGTTAGTATGTGGGTCAAACACCTCTGTATAGGCATTTATATACACACTGAACCAGTCCATTTTCTTTCTCTTTTGGAATCTCTTGAAGGTGTGGGAGATAAGGTCTTTTATCTCCTTGGTCGCTTTTATTTTTTTCTCTTCCAGAGAGAGTTTTTTTACATTGATGGTGTCTTTCAGTTTATGAGCGATGACAGAGTCTTTTTTCTCCTGCTGGAGTTCTTCTTTGCTGGTCATCGTTTCTATTTCCTGAAGGATATTGTATTTGATGTATCTTTTCCACTCGTTATAGAGTTCCTGTTTATCAGCAGGAGCTTTTTTTAGTTTTGGTTCTAGGATAAGCTCATCATCTTCGTTTAAATCAATAGGTTTGCTTAGGATGTCCTGAGTCATTTTGTCAATTTCGCTTACTCTCTGATAGAGTCTGTCTATGGTCTGTTTGTAGAAAACCAAGTTCCCGTTATTTAGATAGTCATCAAGCTGGTTTTTGTGTTTCTCAAATTCATCCATATCCGACTGCAGAAAATATCTTTTTGCAGGGTCTATTGTCTCGAAGTAACTTTTGTAAACCTCGCGAGAAAAGGCATCATTTATCGGTTTTGGCTGATAATGTACATGTGCAAGTGCATTCTTTACATTTATCATGATGATGTGCATTTTTTCATCATCATTTTTAGGCGCATTGAAGCAGAACATCAAGGTCATCAACGGAGCTGCGAACAATATTTTATTAAATTTAAATAACTTTTTAAGCATTTTTTGCACTGATTTTAATTCAAGAAAATTTTTAACTTACAAATTTAATATCTTATTTTAAACTAGACCTAAATTTTCGTTATTTTTGTTGAAATTTTTTAAAGATAATGAATAAACAAGATAGAAAACCATTGATTTTGGTAACAAATGACGATGGAATCACTGCGCCAGGGATTAGAAAACTGGTAGAATTCATGAACGAAATAGGAGAGGTGGTTGTAGTGGCGCCAGATTCTCCACAGAGCGGCAAGGGACATGCCATCACGATAAACTCTACCCTGATGGTGGAGGAGATAAAAATGGAAGGCGTTCAGCGGGATTTCGCGTGTAGCGGGACGCCTGTGGACTGCGTGAAATTGGCTTTGGATAAGGTTCTTCCGCGCAGACCAGATTTGGTGGTTTCGGGGATAAATCATGGAGCAAATTCCTCCATCAATGTTATTTACTCTGGAACGATGTCCGCCGCTGTGGAGGCTGGTGTAGAAGGCATTCCTGCGATTGGGTTTTCTCTGCTGGATTTTAGTTTTGAGGCGGATTTTGACCAAGCGAAAGATTTTATTCAAGAAATAGTTTTAAAAACCTTGAAAAACCCGATGCCAAAAGGAATAGTCCTAAATGTGAACATTCCTAAACTAAAAAAAGAAGAGATAAAAGGCGTCAAAATCTGCCGACAGGCTCAGGCGAAATGGGAGGAAAACTTCGATGAAAGAGTCAATCCACAGGGCAAAAAATACTACTGGCTCACGGGCTACTTTAATAACATGGATGAAGGCGAAGATGCTGATGAAACGGCTCTTATGAACGGCTATATCAGCATTGTCCCTGTGAAATTTGACCTTACGGGTTATGAGTATATAGATGCTTTGCGAGAGCTTTATTAAATTCGGTTTATAAAGTTTGTGGATGATTTTAAATTGTATAAATTAGCGGAAAATTTAATTTTAATATAAGTCATGAAAAGAAAATTATCATTTCTTGCTTTGGCGGCGGCATTTTCATTGCCATGTAAAGCACAAGAGAGTAGTGTAGAAGTAAAAGTAGAAAATGTAAAACAAAGCAAGGTAGCCATAATGGCGAGTGCAGGGTATGCGTGGAGAACAGCAGAAATACCAAGTGGTACTGCATATTTTCTAAAAAATCATTTGGAAAAACTTACTTCAGGATTTCATTTTGATATCTCGGCCTATCACAGAATAGCTCCTAATATGGGACTTGGGCTGAAATTCAATAGATATTCTGCATCTGCGCAAACCAGTCTAGGTGCAGCATATTTTAGCACAAAGGATAGAATTATCTTCATCGGGCCATCGTTCATGTATTCTACTTTTGATATGGATACGCCACATAAATTTTATTGGGATGTAGCGATAGGCTATTTACAATATACGAGTGATTCATTTGTAAATGTTCGAAAAATTGAAGCTAAAGGTTCTACAATAGGACTTTATAGCACGATAGGATATCAGTATGCTGTGAATCGTTCGTTCTTGATAGGCCCTCAGTTAGGTTTCGGATTAGGAGCTCTAAAAAGCTATACTGAAAATGGAGTGAGTAAGTCTCTAGGGAAAAACGAAAAAGAAGGCTTAGGGAGGGTTTCTCTAGCAGCCACGGCGACAATAAGATTTTAATAATTCTAAAATATATTCAAAAAGCACCTTTTTTAGGGTGCTTTTTGTATAATGATGAAAGAGATGTTTTAACAGAAGTAAGAGACCAAAAAATAGAATATGAAAAATTATGTGATACTAATAGTCATTATTTTCTTGATAATTGGATGTAATAAGAAGCACAAAGAAGATATTGTCGGTTTATATGAAGTTGATAAAGTACCATGGGAGATATCAAATAAGGAAATATATTATTACATAGAATTACAAGAGAATGATGTTTATAAGCTCAAAAAAATAAATGGAAATTCATTAAAAGGGCATTGGTATATTTCTTCTGAAGAAAAAGACTCAATAATTATTAAATTTGAGTTTGATAATAATTATATAGTAGGAAAACTAAAAGGTTCTGCATTATTATTTAAAGAACCTGATGTTTTTGACCATAACTTTTCAAATTGGTTATATATAAAGACAAATAAATAATGTCCCAGAAGTGTTTTTGAAACAAATAGAAAGCGCAATAAATAGAAAAAATGAGTGCAATAACATATTTAGTCTTATGTATTTTATATACTATTATTTCTTATTTATGGTATAAACATTGGAGAAAAGAATTAAAAAAAGAGTATGGTCATGATGAATTAGGACCAGGAGATCAATTTATGTATATAAGACATATAGGGGCTATAATAATAGGTATTATCGTTGTTATTATAATGATAATAAGGTTAATAATATATGGAAATATATATTATGAGTGGTAGAAAATTAATAGACAAGAAGATTAAATCAAAAATTAAATTTCAAGAAAAGAAATATGATCCAATTAATGTTCAAAAAGCACAGCAACAGAAAGAGAAAAGTTTTACTAGTAATTAAACTATTGGTTATATTAATATCTCTATTAAGTTGTAAAAAGAAAGAAAAAAATATAGAATTTATAGGAGGAAAGAATACCTTTGTTAAATTAACAGAGGAACGCAAAAGAATGACCTTAGGAAAGTGGAAATTTACTAATCTTATTTATATAAGTAAGAATGATACTATAAAAATTAAAATAAATAAAGAAGTGTTTATTAATGAAAAGGGAATTTTTGATAAAAAAGGTGAAAAAATTGCAACGATAGAAGATTATTTTGGAACATTTAAATTTTTAAATTTAGATACATTAAATGTCAGATATTTTGTTCGTGAAATAGATGATCGTTCAATAATAATGAAAAGTGATATTTTGTATAAAACTATTAATAAGCAACTAACCAAAGATAAAGCATCTGTGAGACTTTACTTTCATAAATAAATTTATAATTAGCCCGGTAATGTGCCAAATGTATTGTTTTCGCAATTAAAAACTTCACAATAAAACCATAAAATAATGGTAATGTCCCAGATATATTATTTTGAGATAAAATGTAATAAAAAAATACAGATAATAGAAATTTACTGATGAAAAATATAAAAATATTAATCTTATTATTGATGTTGATATTTTCTTGTAACCCGCAAGAGGGCAATGGACATAAAAAAGAAAACCCAGTTCTAAAAATAGAATATAATTTTTATGCTTCAAGTGGTGGAGAACCTATTTATAGGGTTCTTTATTTCGATGAAGACGTTGTTGTTGAAAATTTGGAACATTCCCATACATACAAAGGGAAAATCACCAAAGATAAAATAGAAGAAATAGAAAAAATCACATCAAAACTGAAACCCGATAATATAGAACCAGATATTATTTTAGATTCTTGGAGAATAGAGTTAATAATTAATGGCATCACATATTATAACAAAACAAAAGTTATGAAAGATACTTTGCCAAAAGACATTAGACAGCTTTTGTATATATTAATTAAAAACTCAACTGTGGATATAGATTTATATGATTTTTCTTAAAATTAATATTTTGGTAAGTTTAGGAACAAAATTTAGATTTAATCCATTAAGTTAAATAATTATGAAAAATATAATAAGCATAATCGTAATTTATATAGGATTATTCTTGATGGATAAAAGAGCCAGTTCCTACGGAAATGGAGTTATTCATTTATATAAAACATTTAAATTACAACATAAGCCTAACCAAAATCAACCATAATTATTTCCTATACGGTGACTTGGGGTATATTATGCCTCAAGAGTATTATAATGGATTGTATATTGAAAAAATCGTAGGATATGAAGAGAGCAAGGATGAACTGAAAATTTATATTTCAACCAATAACGATTTGAAAAGTCTTTCTTTTTATAATGAAAAAATGGTAATAGACAAAAATCCAATTATAAGAAAAGAAAATA
>CAUQSG010000013.1:0-28959 GCA_963520725.1 uncultured Flavobacteriaceae bacterium
CTTCCATCAGCGAATCTATAATAAGGAGAAGGAAAGCAGGATATTATTGCGAATCCCAATAACACTATTAAAATTACTCTTACCATGATGTAAATTTATTTTTAGAATTTTAACAATTACCCTTATTTAAAAAATCTGATTATATATGCATATCTCTTTTCGGGTAGTGTCTACTATTAGTATTCCAAAATTCCAGTCATCATTCTCATCTACAACATATTTATAATATCCATTAGTAGTATTTAGAAATTGTTTTGGTATTCCATTGGGAGGCAAACCCTCTTTAATTGGAAGTTTATTCAATTTAGTAAAACTATTGTCTAACTGGTCATATATCAAGATTATTGTTTTCTCCCCGTCTCCATTTGCCGCCCATTCTTCTTTTCTGTATTTTTCATCAATATTCATATTACTCATATTGACTCCAAACTCCCGTTCAATCCAAGATCTTTCTATTTTATGATCCGCGTATACCACAATTCCTAAAATGATAACTCCAAAAGTAAAGATTATTCCAAGCTTTTTTATCATATCGTAAACTTGTACATTAAAAACCTATTTAACATTCAACTGGTTCATTTTCAACCAATAAGAAGTTGCTTGGTATGTTGATATCGTTTGATTGGTTATATTTTATCTACTTTTTGCATTAATTAATTTGTTTTTTTCACCAAATATCTACCCGCTCACATTCAAATGATATATACCCTTCTTCTATGTCTTTAGGCAAGGGAGCATCCAATTGAATAATAAACCCACCTATTTTTATATGTTCTTTATCAATAACTTTTCCTGAGAATTTATATTCAAAACTTTCTCCTTTTTTCTCAACTGAGCATTTTCTTTCAGAAGAACACACTATATTATTTGTATTTATAGCATATAAAGGAAGTTTTACTTCATGATAAAATGGCTGTGAAAAACATACTATCTGAAAATCTCCATCAGACAAGCAAACTTCTGCTTCTTGAGCCGTTTTTGATAACCAATTTACATTTTCAATTTTTATCATGTTGTAAATCTGTGTGTTAAAAACCTATTTAACATTCAACTGATTCATTTTCAACCAATAAGATATTGCTTGGTATGTTGATATCGTTTGGCTGGTTATATTTTTATCTACTTCTTTGTCTTTTAGCAGATGTTCTTCATAGAAAATATTTATTCCTGACTTTTGCTCTTTGTTTGGCGTCTCTTTCAGCTGATATTGTTTAATGTTTTTAATTGGCGAAATGATGGTCAGTTTATCATCTTTCACATATCCTAAATCCTGATAAGTCGCGATGTAAGCCCTCGGAACATAGTTTTCTGAAAACACATCCTGCCCTATGAATTTACTTTGATAAGTGAAATTCAGTAATCCGAAAAGCGTAGGCATCACATCTATCTGTGACATTAGTGTATTGAACTTCTGTGGCTTGACGAACTCTGGCGAGAAAATCATCCCTGGAATTCTATACTTATCCATAGGAAGCTCTGTTTTACCAGCACTCGATGCACAGTGGTCTGAAACGATCACAAAAACAGTATTCTTATACCAAGGCTGTTTTTCTGCCATTTGGAAGAATTTTTTGATGGAATAGTCTGTGTATTTCACTCCTCCATCTCGGGATTTGGCTGTCCCTGGGATATCTATCCTGCCTTCTGGATAAGTAAATGGTCTGTGATTACTCACTGTCATCCAATGATGAAAAAATGGTTTGCCCTTCTTAGCATCTTCGTTCATCGTTTCTATGGCTTTTCTTGCCATATCTTCATCACTCACTCCCCAAATATTCGCAAAAACTATTTCTTCTGGCTTAAAGTTATCTCTATCAACGATTTCATAGCCATTCCCACCAAAAAAGTCTTTCATATTATCAAAATAGCTGTATCCTCCATAAAGATACTTTACATTATAACCTTTTGATTTAAAGACACTTCCCGTAGTGAATTTGTTTTTGTTATCTTTTCTTTTTACGATACTTTCCCCAGCCGTCGGCGGAATACAAAGCGTAAGCGCCTCCAAACCACGAACCGTTCTATTCCCCGTGGCATACAAATTAGTAAAAACAAGGCTGTGCTGTGACAAACTATCCAAAAACGGCGTGACATTATCCTTGTTCCCATACATCGCCATGAATTCGGCAGAAAGACTTTCAACGGAAATAAGCACCACATTTTTCGTGATTTCTGCGCTGTCGGATTTTATCATCCTTGGCAGCCTGTCCGTATGCAGTCGGCCAAGCTCTTCATTTAAAGCCTTTTGTGTATCCATCGTAGGATAAAAGACATCAAAATCCAAAACTTTATTATTGAACGCATCATAGAATTTGACCAGTCCATTTGCAGAAATTTCGTTTTGGAATATATTTGAAGAATTTAGTTTTATTTTAGATAAAGCAAATACACTCGCAGCCAGCAAAATTCCATAAGCCACAAGCGAAATCCCTTTGATAAAGATATTTGGCAAATCCAAAAGCTCTTTTCTTGTCTTGAGATAAACCCAAATCGTAAGCGCCAGCGAAACGATGAAAACCCCTGAAAACAAAGGAAGCACAGGATAACTCTCTAGAATATTCCCAATAACTTCATTGGTATAAATAAGATAATCTACCGCGATAAAATTATATCTCACCCCAAATTCATTGTAGAAGAAATACTCGCTCACCGCATTGAAAACTATAACCGAAACATAAAGGAAAATCGTGATGAAATACAATATATTTCTAAACTGAACCCTTCTTTTCGGAAAGAAAAACATCATCCCAAAGAGAAATGTTTTTAATCCTAAAAATGATAAAACTATCTCTGGAACTACGCCTCCGTACTGTCTTGCTATATTGCTGGGAACCAAGTATATATACAAGAACAATCCTACGAATATGGATAAAATAATCTGCCCCCATGGTCTTTCATACTTTTGATTTGACAAAAAAAGCAAATAGATGTACAATATCGCACTTGCTATAATGAAGACAAAAATATCCGAAAGCAATCCCAAAGAAAACATTTTAACAACATCCAAAACACCAAATTCCGTAGTGGTTATTGGATGAAAGATAAAAACGCATCTTAATAGAAAAGAGATGATGATGTATATTATTCCTAAATAAACGAATGGTTTCAGTTTCATGAAATGTTTTTTATGAGTTGCTTAATTTTCTTTTAAAATCTATCATTTTCAGAGCTGTCACTCCTGCTTCGACACCTTTGTTCCCAAGATTTCCGCCGCTTCTCGCGATGGACTGCTCCTTATTATCATCTGTCAAAACACAGAAAATAGCCGGAACATCTGTTTGTGTGTTACAGTCCTTAATTCCCTGCGTCACCCCTGAACAAACATAATCAAAATGCGATGTCTCTCCACGAATAACACAGCCGATAGCTATCACCGCATCAAACCGACCGCTCTTGCAGAGCTGCATCGCTGCAAAACTCAACTCAAACGCACCAGAAACATAGTAAATTCTAATATTTTCTGGTTTCACGCCTTCTTTTTTCAGAACTTCTTCTGCCCCATCTCGGAGATTAAAAGTCACAAAATCATTCCACTCAGAAACCACAATGCCGATGGTAAAATCATCGGCATCTATTATTTGGAGCGGCTTATAATCCGAAAGGTTTACTGTCGCCATTTTATTCTTTTTTTATTTAAAAATATTTTACCATTTCTATATACGCATCAGATGCGCCTCCATCATAGTCCTGATATTTCTCTTCTATCGTTGTGAAATATTTTTTAGCAACATCATTTTTCTTTAATGAAAGGGCCAGCATTCCAGCTTTTCTCGTGAAGTAATATGATGTATATTCATCATCCGAAGCAGAAATAGCTTTTTCAAACTGAGAAAGTGCATCATCATTTTTATTCAGATTCACCATACAATCTCCCATTGCTCCGTGCTTCAGCGCCATCAATGTTTTATTTTTAGAAGAAAACTGGTCTAATAAGTCATAAGCTTTTTGGTAATTTCCTTTACTAAACTCTATCAATCCTGCATTATAAGCTGAAAGTTTTCCTGCATTAGTTTCAGAAAAATTTTCTGCAGTTCCCTTAAATCCTGGATTTGCAGTTTTTCCTCCCAAAGCCAAATCTTCTTTTCCTTCTACAAGATTTTTCTGAGCGGCAAGGTAAGCCTTCGTAGCTTCCTCATTCTTTGGCTCTACCACAAAGTGCTGATACCCAAAGTATCCCAAAACACCCAAGACAACAACCCCAAAAGCTAATCCTATTTTTTTAGCATTTCTCTCAATGAATTTTTCTGAACGAACCACATTTTGGTCTAATTCCTGAAAAATTTCAACCGTTTCTTTTCCTTCTATTTCCTTTTTATTTGACATAGTTTCTACTAAGTTTAATTCGCAAATTTAAGATTTTCAGACTAATTTGCAAATTTTAATCAATATTCTAAGATTTTAAATACCTCTGCGCCCCCTATCTGTTCCAGTTTTTCTCTTCCTTTCAAGTCTTTCAGCTCAATTAAAAAACTAAACTGCGCTACCTTTCCTCCCTGTCTCTGCACCAGCCTTGCCGCTGCCGCTGCCGTTCCACCTGTCGCTAGAAGGTCGTCATGGATTAGAACTCTTTGCCCCTCTTGGATTTGGTCAGTTTTCATTTCTATTTCGGCTGTCCCATATTCCAAATCATATTTTTCTGCAATGAATGGCGGAGGCAGTTTTCCTTTTTTTCTTATTAAAACAAATGGAACACCAAGTTTCACAGCTATAGCAATACCGAAAATATAGCCACGGCTCTCTATCCCGCAGACTACATCCACTTTGCCTTTGCTGAATTTTACCATTTCATCGACAGCTTCCTCATATAATTTAGGATTAAGGAAAATGGGTGTGATATCTTTAAACTGTATTCCTTCCTTTGGGAAGTTAGGAATATTTGTTATTGTATTTTCTAATTTTGTGATTAGTTCTTGGTTTGCCATGGTTTTATTTTTTTTCTGATGAATTTACTTTATAGCTTGATATTTTCCAGCTTTCATCTACTTGTTTCAGACCATAGGAAACATTGAGCATTATGCTTTTTCCTTCTTTGTCTACGATTTGATAAACGGCATTTACACTCGCTGCCTTATCGGAAGATGATTTCACGGAAATATTTTTAACCTCAACGGACTTCACCGCCCCAAAACCAGTATTAGGATTAGAGAACTTATCATAAGAACCCCAGTTCGGGTTGTCCACCAATTCGTAAGCTGATCTAAGACTCTGATTTCCAATTCTATTCAAGAATTTATCCACTACCACTTCAGGTTTTACTTTTGGAGCTGATGATGTAGTTGAAGATGAATTTTGGTCTTTGTTTTCAGTGTTTTCTCCTGTTTCTGAATCTGTAGAGTTTTTGGATTCTTCTTTTTCCTTTTTCTCTTCAGCAGTCTCTTCTTTCTCTGGTTTCAAACTCTCTTTATTTACTAAAACTCCTGCTTTCAGAAGCTGGTGGGTTTTCTTAGTAGTTTTTACGCTGACTTTTATATCTATTTTAGAATCAACGATTTTGTCTGCTGGTAAAACATCTACTTTTAGGTAAAATCCTTTAAATTCATTACTGCTCATCAGGTTTTTAGCCGTAAGTAATTTCTCGCCATTGCTATAGACTTCCATTATCGTTTCTAGTCCTGCATTAGAAAACTCGATAGGATTTCCTGATTCATCCACTAGTCTAGGTGCCACTCTCAATGCCCTTGCACCTGAAGCCACATTCCCATCTATTGGTGTTATCTGGATATTTAGACCTGATGCTTTAATGTCATTAGGATCTACTTCTGTTGCAGTGATATTTTGGAAAATGTTCATATTTCCCAAATCTGGCGGAGAAGTACTAGACCATTCCACATTATTTTTTTGTGCCACTCCATCTGCCATAGCGAAGATTTCGGGAACTTTTTTACCATTTATTAGTTTTGCTAAAGCATCTAATTTTTGAATATCAGTTTTTCCTTCTACACCGAAAGTTTTCAAGATGTACAGGGCTTCATTAAATTTAGTTTGTTCCAATGTGCTTAGCGATGTTGACATTTCATTGATACTAGCCTGAAAAGTCTTCATAGACGAACCATCTACTGTGTCTTTTTTACAACTTGTGAAAACCAATAATATCACAAGAAAGTAAGAATATAAACCTCTCATATCATAAAAATTATGTATGCAAAAATAATAAATTATTGAAATATATTGAATAATAAAAACTATATTTATACTTTTGCTGAAAATTATAGATAATGAAAAATATATTAAAAGTAGTTTTGCTAATATTATTACCTGCTGGTTTTGCTAAAGTAAATGCACAGATTGTAACCAAAAGAGACAGCATAAACGGAAATGAATTTACTATTACAATGGACAAAAGGATAGATGATGTGATAGCATCTATGGAAAACGAATGTAAAAAAAAGTCTGTCCGAACAAATGATGACACCAGCTCCAAACCACTTTCTCAAGCAGAAATATGTAAGAAAAACCCTAGAATTTTAGGGTATAAAATTCAAGTAGGCGTGGTAAAAAGCTCCGAAGAAGCTAACAATCTAAGAACAGAATTTAGACAAGCTTTCCCTGCTATAAAAGTAGAAGTAGATGCTTCTCTAAGACCTAATTACAAGGTATTGGCGGGAAGTTACTTATCAAAAGAGTCAGCCGCAGCGGACTTGAAAAAGGTAAAAGCTAAATTCAAAGGTGCCATCTCTACACAATACCGAGTTTTCTGTGTGGAAGCCAAATAACATTTTTAATATATAATTCTATACAAAACTCCCCTGCAAATCTGCAAGGGAGTTTTTATTTATATAAAATCGGGTGTTAATTTTTCACCAAAAGTCTGAAACCTTCTCCATGAACATTGATGATTTCCAGACCCTCATCATCTTTAAGGAGTTTTCTCAGCTTCGCTATATACACATCCATGCTTCGCGCCGTGAAATAATTCTCTTTTTTCCAAATTTTTCTAAGCGCAAGGTCTCTCGGCATGAAATCATTTCTATGCATACAAAGCATTTTGAGGAGTTCATTTTCCTTTGGAGACAACTTATACTCAGCATCATGGACTTTCAGCTGTCTCAAAACTGAATCAAACTCTATATTACTAATTTTAAAATGTTCCTGCTCGTCTTCTTCCACCACAGCACTTCTTTGTAAAATAGCTTTTATTTTATACAAAAGAAGCTCTGTATCAAATGGTTTGGTGATGTAGTCATCCGCACCTATTTGGTAGCCTTTTAAAATGTCTTCTCGTAAGTTCTTGGCTGTCAGAAATATGATAGGCATATTTTTATTGATTCGCTTAACATCTTCTGCGAGTGAAAATCCGTCCTTTTTAGGCATCATGACATCAAAAATACCAATATCAAATTCATTTTCCATGAATTCTTTTAGTCCCTGTTCTCCATCAGTTGCAAGCGTTACCTCATAATTGTTCATCATAAGATAATCTTTTAGTACCGCCCCAAAACTTTGATCATCTTCAACCAACAAAATTCTATTATTCATATTTCTTATTTTTAGTGTTAATTATTTAGCTCATTGGCAGCTTCACTATAAAAGTGCTTCCCTGCCCCTTTGTAGATTCTACTAAAATCTGTCCTCCATGAAGTTCTATGATGCGTTTCACATAAGACAAACCTAATCCCTGTCCCTTTACATTATGGACATTTCCTGTTTCTTCACGGAAGAATTTTTCAAAGATTTTCTTCTTGTTAAAGGCCTCCATTCCCATTCCTTTATCAGAAATTTCTATTACATATTTATTCCCTTCGTTTCGGGTTTTTATGTTGATTTCTGGCTTTTCAGGAGAATATTTATTAGCGTTATCCAGAAGGTTTATAAGTGCGTTGGACAGGTGAAATTCATCTATTTTTAATGTGAATTTCTCCGCTGTAAAATCCTCTGTAAGAGTCCCGCCTCGCTCCTCTACAATTAGTCTGAAAGACTCCGCAAGTTTGTGTATCAATTCCCTCACATTAGTCTGTTTCAAGCACAGTTGCATCTCTTTTCGTTCCAGTTTAGACATATTCAGAACACTTTCCACCTGCTTTTTCATCCGAATATTTTCCTGCTTTATCAGCTGTGAATAGTATTTCACTTTCTCTGGATTGGTGGCTATCTTATCATTATTCAATGAATCTGTAGCGACTGAAATGGTTGCCAAAGGTGTCTTAAACTCATGAGACATATTATTGATAAAATCCGTCTTGATGTCGGCTATTTTCTTTTGTCTCATCATATAGTTAACCGAAATGATATAAATCCCCAAAATCGTAAAAAGCGATAATGCCATTCCCAACAGCATCGGAATATTATTTCTTGCTAAAGAATAGTCTTTATGGGGAAAAATTAAAGACAAAGTATATATCGTCCTATCCTTATTATCTGTAAAAAGAGGATAAGAATACTGCGCCTTTCCTTCTTCTTTTTCTTTGAAGATGTCATTTGCTATGGATGTTCTCTCATTATTTTTGTCCAAAATAGCAAATCCAAAATCCCCACTAATTCCCATCATATTAAGCTCTCTGGTCAGCACAGAATCTAGGACTTTTAGACTTACCCTTCTCTCCACAGGAAGATTACTGGCATTTAGTTTTGCAAATTCTTTGAGCTGATAGGTGTTATTTCTTACTGTTTGGTTGATTTCAGTGGTTAGTTTTTCTGGGATTGCAGGATCTTTTCTGATGTTGATCTGCCCTTCATCCGTGTACATTTTCATTAGTTCCAAACTATCTCCGCTTTGGGATATAGGAATATTTTGGCTTTCTATGATTTTTTTAGAAAAGAGAATTTGTTTTTTTGTGGCAGAATCTGTTACCTGTTGTATATAGGTCTCTGTAGCTGGTTGTTCCTTAACAGAAACTACGGTCTTCCCAAAATTAGGATATTCCACATTCAGATACTGCTCTATCTCTATTCCTTCTATTTTTTTGGTTGTGGTTTCTAGTACGCTGTGCACTTTATTAGAAAAATCCTGCTCCAAAGCACGATAATAACCTCTAACCCAATACAACTGCAAGGAAATAAAGATGACCAATGATATAGTCATCGCAAAGGACAATATTAGAATAAAACGATTATTCATCTATAATATTTTGTTAAAATATCTACTTTATTATGTATAAACAAATTTTATACCACAAATATTAGAAATAATATGTTAAAAACGAAATATTTAACAAAATATTTTTCATAAAATCTATTTTTTTTCTAATAAATCTTCATCTATGAAATACTGAATTATGGCTTTCTTCATGAGTATCTGCTGTTCATTCGCCTTTAGTTCTGGTAGATTTTCTAGGATTTTATATTTAGGCCAGCCGTCTTCATCATAACCATCAAATTTATAATAACGAAAAGGCTCCAGCAGCCTACACACAGCAATGTGTATCAGATTGATTTTATCATCTTTTGAGTATTCCTGCCAGCCGCTTCCCAGCTCCCGTATTCCTATTAAAAACAATAATATCTCTACCGGAGGATTTTTTTCTGTATCAAAATTTTTCACAAAAAATTCCTCTATTTGCTTCCAAATTTCTGCTTCATTCATGATTTTTTCTTTCTACAATTATTTTTTCCATTCATCTAGCGAAACTTTTCTTTTAGTTTCCTGCTTAATGGAATATTTCGGCGCAGACATACCATGTAGTAATGCCTTGCCTATATTTTGAATTTCGGTAACTTCTAGTTCGTGTTCATTCCCTTGGTCATCCAGAACATATTTTTTGCCATCTCTCTGCGCATCATAATACCTTCTATCTAACTTCATATTTTTATATAGTCCTGTTTTTATCGCATAACCACTGATGTTTTCATAAATAGAAAACACCAATATTTTTTGTTTAAAAAGAACTCCTCGTAAATCCCCTTGTGTCAAGACAAAAACCTCTTTTTCGCCTTCGCTTATCACATCATAGTCTATGGGCGTAATCTCTTCGCCCTGCTTATTGACTATCCCTATTTTTTCATCTTTTACCACATAAAACACAGATTTTGTTCCTCTATCAATATTTGAAACATCATCATACTTCGGCGGGATAATCACTTTTCCTTCTTGGTCTAAAAGAGACCATTTTCCGTTTATTTTTGCCTTAATGTATTTTTGTTCAAAGACTTCCGTTATCTCATATTTAGGCTGCACGATGATTTCTCGATTATGCACAACTCCCCAAAGCCCCTTTTCCTCAAAAGGCTTTATATTAGGATAGTCTTCATAATGATAAAAAACATTTTTAGATTTTAGCGCATAGCCATCGCCTAAAAACAGTACCCAGCCTTCATTATTGGTGAATTTTTCCATCAAAAGCTGGTTTTTAGTATTCTTCCCTATTCTTACCCTATCCTTTATGACTCTCCCATAAATAAAGGGAATGTTTACACTTTCATTCTCAAAATAAACTTCCCAATATTTTCTCCTTTTTTTACCATGAAGATATTTGGTTTCTACCAAAGTCGTATCATTTTTATAAATAGGATAAGAGATTTTCAGTTTTTCATTATTTTCAAATTCAATATCTACATAATAAGACGGGCGGATGTCCTCTATCACATTTAACAACCTCAGCAAGTGGTTTTGGTATTCTCCTTGGTTCTCTTTATGAGGCACTGATTTCGTATAATATCTACCATTCAGAGTGGTAATATTATCAATTTTTACCATTTCTGAAACTTTGCATGAATACAAAAGACTCACTAAAATAGAGAAAAAAAGTATGTTTTTAATCCTCTGCATTCTTTATAATTTTAATGTAAAGATACATTTTTTCTTTCATGTGATTGCTGTGCTGCTCAAGAAATTAAAAATCTAATTTGTCAAAGAAAAATCAAACTTTCTTTTCTAATTTGAGCAAAAACGCATACTCCAAAGCATCTTCCTTCAAGCTCTCGAAACGCCCCGAAGCACCGCTGTGCCCAGAGGTCATATCCGTTTTGAAAAGCAGAAGATTATTATCTGTTTTCAGCTCTCTCAGCTTGGCTGTCCATTTGGCAGGTTCCCAGTACTGCACTTGGCTGTCATGCAGTCCCGTGGTAATGAGAATATTAGGATAATCCTTGGCTTCCACATTGTCATAAGGAGAATAAGATTTCATATAATCATAATATTCCTTTTCATTAGGATTTCCCCATTCATCGTATTCTCCCGTGGTGAGCGGAATAGTTTCATCCAGCATAGTGGTCACCACATCCACAAACGGCACCTGCGCCACGATGCCGCAGAACAGCTCTGGCGCTTCATTCATCACAGCGCCCATCAGAAGCCCTCCTGCACTTCCGCCCATGGCGTAAAGATGCTCTGGCGAAGTATAATTTTCCTTAACCAAAAACCTTGCTGCATCTATGAAATCATAAAAAGTATTTTTCTTGTAGAGCATTTTTCCGTCTTCGTACCACTCTCGCCCTAAATATTCTCCTCCTCGGATATGGGCAATCGCATAGACAAAGCCTCTATCCAAAAGAGAAAGCCTCACGCTGGAAAACGCAGCATCCACAGTATGCCCATAGCTGCCATAGCCGTAGAGCAGGAACGGAGTTTCGGCTGATTTTTTCGTGTTTTTATGATAGACCAAAGAAATCGGAATGCTGGATTTCCCATCTCGCGAAGGCGCCCACATTCTTTCGGAAATATAGTTTTCGCTGTGGAACTTTCCGCCTAAAACTTCCTGCTGTTTCAGCAGTTTGGTGGTTTGAGTTTTCATATTATACTCATAGGTAGAGTTAGGTGTAGTCATGGAGACATAGCCATAACGCAAAGTTTCGGTATCAAACTCTAAATTTAATCCGATATAAGCGGTATAGGTAGGGTCATCAAAAGGCAAATACCATGATTTACCCGACTGGTTGTCAATGATTTTAATCTGAAGCAGTCCTCTTTCTCTTTCTTCGAGAACCAAATAATTTTTGAATATCTCAAAACCTTCCAAAAGCACCTCTTTTCTGTGAGGAATCAGCTCCTGCCAATGTTCTTTTTCCGTCTGCGAAAGCGGCGTTTTCATCAGTTTGAAATTGGTAGCTTTTCCTTCATTAGTCAAAACATAAAAATCGTTTTGGTAATGTTCCACGGCATATTCCAAATTTTCTTCCCTTTTTTGGAAGAGTTTCCATTCTGCGAAAACATTATTAGCAGGGATAAATCTATGCTCATCCGAAATCGTAGAGGAACTCATGATAAAAATATACTCCAAAGATTTGGTTTTGAAAACACCTACATCAAAGGCTTCGTCCTTTTCATGGAAAATCAAAACATCTTCTTCCTGCGGCGTTCCTACCTTATGCCGAAAAACCTGAAATGCACGAAGGCTTTCATCTTTTCTGATGTAGAAAAAATGCTCATTGTCATTCGCCCAGACTATTTTCCCTGTGGTGTTTTCTATCGCTTCCGAGAAGTTTTTTTCTTGTTTTAAATCCTTTATTCGGATGGTATAAATTCGCCTTCCTGTAATGTCTTCTGAATAGGCGAGAAGCGTATTGTCCAGCGAAACGGAAATTCCGCCCACATCGTAGAAATCATGGTTTTGAGCTAAAATATTGACATCGAGCAAAAGCTCTTCTTCGTTCTCTAATGTTTGGTGTTTTCTGTAAAAAACTGGATATTCTCCACCTTTGTGATAGCGGGTAATATACCAATATTGGTTAAAGAAATAGGGCAGACTCTCGTCATCTTCCTTATAGCGAGCTTTCATCTCTTGGAAGAGTTCCTCTTGGAGCTGTTCCGTGTCCTTCATGATGAAATTACAATAGGCATTTTCCTCCTCTAAATAGGCGATGACCTCTGGGTTTTCTCTCTCATTGAGCCAGTAGTAGTTGTCTATTCTCTGGTCTCCGTGTATGCTGAGTTTCTTTTCTATCTTTTTGGCTTGTGGCTGTTTCATAGATTTAACCTTTAAAGGCGACAAAGATAATGAAAGGTTTTCATTCAATTTTCAATAGTTTTAACAAAAAATCCTTCTCAATAATTGATGAAGGATTTTAGTTAATTTTTGTATTTGTATATTAGTTCTTATTATATCCAAATTTTCGAGTCAATAGGCTTTCTTTCCACCAACTTTCTCTATTAATGATAATATTATCATCTATTGTTGCCTTGAATGTATCTAAAATAGAGTATCTAAAATTTTGTTTTATATGTTCGAATGATAATTGTTTTAGCTCTACATTGCCACCATGTCCATTTTCTATATAGTTTTTCCATCTTCCTAGAATCATATTCTCTCCATAAGCTGAACCAACATACATTTTTCCATTAGAAGTATCTGTAATTAAATATACTCCTTTTTGGTTTTGCAATGCTGTTTTCCATGATTCTTTTTCTACTATACGAGAAAGCTCATTCCACGATAAATTCACATTATCATAACCTGGAAATATATCATTATCAAATATATCAGGAAGAATTTCATATAGTTCACATTCATCTATTAAAGACATTGCGTTACGAATCAATTGCGTTGCAGAATTCTTATACTTAATTATTAATCTTCCAAAATATTTTTTATATTCTGAAAGTTCTTCATATTCATAACCTACTCCATCAATAATATTTAAATCTTTTGTGATTTTTCCAATATGGGTTAATAACCATAGGTCTTCTTTTATACGAATAAAGCCAATGGTATTTTCCCCATTTTTAAAGTTTTTCTTTTTACCATTCCAATAATGTCCTATTAAAATTGTCTCTTCATCATTATTCTTAAATAATGATATGGGGTTTTTTCCTCCAAGATTTATATTAAATCTAATTTTAGTGTTTTTTAATTTTTCTTCACTAAAATTCAGAATGTCATTTAACTTTATTGTTGTCATATTTTATTTACTATTTGCAATATATTTTTCTATTGCCATAGCCATAGAAGGAGTTTCCTTTGTAGGCGCCATTACATCCACGCGCAGTCCTGCCTCTTCCGCAGCCTGTCTCGTTCCTTCTCCGAAAACACCTATTTTTTTGTCTCCTTGTTTAAAACCTTCAAAATTCTTGAATAAAGATTTTATTCCTTGTGGACTGAAAAACACGAGCATGTCATAGTCCTTAAGCTTTACATCAGACAAGTCACTGCTTACGGTTTTGTACATCACCGCTTTTGTCCAGTCTATTCCAGAGCTGTCCAAAACCTTAGGAATATCATCTCCCATCACATCAGAACATGGCAGGAGATATTTTTCATCTGGAAATTTTTTAAACAAAGGCAGCATATCCGCCACTGTTTTCTCTCCAAAACTTATTTTTCTCTTTCTGTAAACAATATGTTTTTGCAAATAGTTCGCAACAGCTTCAGATTGACAGATGTATCTCATGCTGTCTGGCACTTGGTAGCGAAGCTCTTCTGCCAATCTAAAATAATGGTCAATAGCTCCTCTACTTGTGAATATTATCCCTGTATACTGTGAAATATCTATTTTTTGCTGTCTGAACTCCCTTGCATCTACTCCTGCTACTTGTATAAAGGAACGGAAATCCACCTTTATTTTTTCCCTTTTTAAAAGCTCCAAATATGGAGAAGATTCTGCACTTGGTGCCGGTTGTGATACCAATATTGACCTTACTTTCATCATTTATCCTTATAGGTTCATAAAAATACAAACTTCCAAACCGCCAGCATAGGCAAAATTTGGAGCGTGCAAATATACAAAATTTTATAATACCACTCCTCTGGCAAAGGCTTTTCTTTATGGAGAAAATAACATGTATTTTTTACGACAAAAAAGACCAATCCTGTAATTACATATATAAGGTAAGCCTGCTGCTTATCAACTCCTAAATAGTAATGGACAATTACAGCCAACATTATTATAAGTGATTCCACAAAATAAAACCGCTGGGCAATGAATCCCAAAATCAGCCATTTTTTAGGTCTTGTAACCGCTCTATAAAACAATAAGGTAATGAGTGCTTTTAGTAAATAATAAACACTCAGAATTATTATCATAAATCCTATCTTATTCGGAACCCAGCCCGAAATATCATTATCCGATACATAACGAGGAACAATAGGAATATACTGAGCCAACAAAAGAGCTTGGCTGACAATAAACACACAACTGACAAATATCCAGCTGAGCAGATTGTTCTGAGCCTCTCCATAAGACTGCAAAAGATATTCCCTGAAAGAAACCTCTTTCTGTACCCAGTTAAACAAAATCAAATATACTACTCCTAGCCCAAGAAGGGTAAAAATAACCCAATCATGGTTTTCAACAATTCTAACCACTCAAAAAAATTTTCAACAAAAATAAGGTTTTATATTATTTTTAAACCTGAAGATTTAAAAAAGATTATATTTGCACCTTATTCTGAATGAAAAAGTTAGTTATTATCCCTACTTACAACGAGAAAGAAAATATCCGAGATATTATTTCGGCTATATTTTCTTTGGGACAAGATTTTCATATTTTAGTCGTGGATGATTCCTCTCCTGACGGCACTGCGGAGATTGTAAAAAACCTTCAAAATGAGTTTCCTGCACATCTCCATTTAAGCGTTAGAAAAGCTAAAAATGGTTTAGGAAAGGCTTATCTGCATGGATTTGGCTGGGCGCTTCGTCACAATTATGATTACATTTTTGAGATGGATGCTGATTTCTCACACAATCCCAATGACTTACCAAAATTATTGGAAGCCTGTCAAAATGCCGATATGTCCATAGGTTCTAGATACTGCAAGGGCGTAAATGTGGTCAACTGGCCCATGAGCAGGGTGCTGCTGTCTTATTTCGCGTCTAAATATGTGAGATTTATTTTAGGTATTCCTATTCATGACACCACGGCTGGTTTTGTTTGTTTTTCAAGAAAAGCGCTGGAAAACATCGGTTTAGACAAAATCAGATTAAAAGGCTATGGTTTTCAGGTTGAGATGAAATATCGCGCTTACAAAAAAGGACTAAAATTAGTAGAAATTCCCATCATCTTTACCGACAGAACGCAGGGAGAATCCAAGATGAACGGCGGTATCATCACCGAAGCCATATTTGGTGTTATTAAATTAAAATTAAAATCATTATTCGGAACTTTATAACTATGAAAAAAATCTTTGTAATGGTTCTTTTTCTGGCGTTATTTTCTTGTAATAATTCAGCCGAAAAACCCAAAAACCTCATCAGTAAGGAAAAACTATCAGAAGTTATAGCAGATTTTGCCATCTATGAACAGGCCTATGTGATTCAGCCCAAAATGGACTTGGAAGATGCCAATCTTTTTGTTTTGAAAAAGCATAATATTTCGGCTCGTGATTTTAAGGATAGTTATAATTATTATGTCAACGACTCCAAAAGTCTGAATGAAATATACGACAATGCAAAAAAAATAATTTTGGAGAAAGACCCAAAAATGAAAGAATATTTAAAGAAAAATAAATTCGAAAATAAACCTGAACAATAAAATATTCCTCTATGAAGAATTTTTTTGAAGTTGAAAAAAATACCACTGGAAAAGCCCGCGCAGGGAAAATAACCACAGACCACGGAGAAATACAAACTCCTATTTTCATGCCTGTGGGAACTGTGGCAAGCGTAAAAACTGTACATCAGCGCGAACTAAAAGAAGATATAAAAGCCCAAATCATCTTAGGAAACACCTACCATCTGTATCTGCGCCCAGGAATGGAGATTATGCAGAAAGCAGGCGGACTGCATCAGTTCATGAATTGGGACAGACCTATTCTTACCGACAGCGGCGGTTATCAGGTTTTTTCTCTGGCTGCAAGCAGAAAAATGACCAAAGAAGGAGTAAAATTCAAATCCCATATAGACGGAAGCTATCATTTTATCTCTCCTGAAAAATCAATGGAAATCCAGCGACAAATAGGAGCGGATATTTTCATGGCTTTTGATGAGTGTACTCCTTACCCATGCGAATACAACCAAGCCAAAGAATCCATGGAGCTTACGCACCGCTGGCTGAAAAGATGTATTGACTGGACATCAGCAAATAAAGAACTCTATGGACATCAGCAGAATTTATTCCCAATCGTTCAAGGTTCTGTTTATCACGATCTTAGGAAAATATCTGCAGAAGTCATCTCAGAAGCAGGAGCCGCAGGAAATGCTATCGGAGGACTTTCCGTAGGAGAACCGGAAGAAATAATGTACGAAATCACAGACATCGTTACCGATATTTTACCAAAAGAAAAACCACGATATCTAATGGGTGTTGGGACGCCTTGGAATATCCTAGAAAGCATCGGGCTGGGAATCGATATGATGGACTGTGTAATGCCGACACGAAATGCCAGAAATGCCATGCTTTTCACTTGGAACGGTGTGATGAACATGAAAAACCAAAAATGGAAAGATGATTTTTCACCATTGGATGAATTTGGGACAAGTTTCGTGGATAGAGAATATAGCAAGGCCTATGTAAGGCATCTTTTCGTAGCGAAAGAATATTTAGCGAAACAGATCGCTTCTATTCACAACTTAGCATTTTATTTAGATTTGGTAAGAACCGCTAGAGAACATATTCTTGCAGGAGATTTCTACGAATGGAAAGACCAAATAATACCTCAGCTGAAGCAAAGATTGTAATTTTTAAATTTCAATTAAACAAATTTCCTTTATTTAAGCTATTTATTTGTTACTAGGGAGGTCTTTTTTAAACTATAATTAAATAAATTTAGCTGTTTAAAAAAAAATGTTATATTTGCTGACAAATATCATATAATTATGCTGATAGAACATCACATTGAGATCGAACATAATTTTCAGAATATTTTCTGTGAAAAGTCTTTTGAGGAATGTCTTTCAGAAGAGGATTTCCAGAGATATTTAGATGAAAAGAAAGTTATATCTATTCCAAAAGGCAAGCTAGTTTTCGCTGAAGGTGAGATGCCAAAGGGCGTTTTTTTCATACAAAAAGGCGCGATAAAACTCTATAAAATGGGGTTTAATAAGAAACAGCAGATTCTACGCTTCGCGAAAGAAGGTGACCTCATCGGTTATCGTTCACTGCTTTCAGAGGAGGAATTTGGTGCATCAGCAGAAGCGATGTCTCCTGTGCAGGTAACTTTTATTTCTGGAGAGATTTTTCATAAATTACTTATGTCTAATCCGAAATTGTCCTACGCTATGCTTCAGAAGATTTCTTGTGAACTAGGAGAGTATTCTAACACCATCACACTCCTTGCACAGAAAACAGTACGAGAAAGACTAGCTGAGATACTTCTTTTATTAGAACTTAAGTTAGGAACTGATCCAGAAGGTTTTATAAAAATTTCTTTGACAAGAGAAGAAATATCTAACCTGATAGGAACCGCTACAGAAAGTGCCATCAGACTTATTTCTGAGTTTAAAACCGACCAGCTGATAGAGGTTGAAGGAAGAAATATAAAAATATTAGACCATAACAGATTGAAAAAACTGGGTCATGTAGATTACAATTAAAATTTTCATAAAATAGGCTAATGCCTATTTTTTTATGTATTTTTGTCTTTTACATTTAAAAATAAAAACTATGTCTGTACATTCTGAAATAAAAAAAATAACCACAGAAACCATCCGAAAAATGAAACAGGATGGCGAGAAAATATCCATGCTCACAGCTTATGACTTTACAACTGCCAGAATGCTGGATGCTGGTGGGATAGATACTATCTTGGTGGGAGATTCTGCTGCCAATGTAATGGCTGGATATGAGACCACCCTGCCTATCACCCTTGACCACATGATTTATCATGCGCAGAGTGTAGTGAGAGGAATAAAAAGAGCTTTGGTGGTGGTAGATTTACCATTTGGTTCTTACCAATGTAATCCTGACAAAGCCTTAGATTCCGCTATCCGAATCATGAAAGAAACAGGAGCGAGCGCCATCAAACTAGAAGGCGGAAGCGAGGTAGCTGACTCTATCAAAAAAATAGTGAATGCAGGAATTCCTGTGATGGGTCACCTTGGTCTTACTCCGCAGAGTATTAATCAGTTCGGAAGTTATAAACTCAGAGCCAAAGAAGATGCCGAAGCCCAAAAACTAATCGAAGATGCTAAATTATTAGAGAGTTTAGGTTGTTTTTCTTTAGTTTTAGAGAAAATCCCTAGCCAGTTAGCAAAACAAGTTACGGAGAGCATTTCCATTCCTACTATCGGTATTGGAGCGGGAGTCCACTGTGATGGACAGGTATTAGTTTATCAGGATATGGTGGGAATGAATGAAGGTTTCAAACCTAAATTTTTAAGAAAATATCTCGATCTTTATTCTGAAATCACCTCTGCTGTGGGACAATTTGTAAAAGATGTGAAAGAACAAAACTTCCCTAATGAAAATGAAAGCTACTAAATCCATATTAAAAAGCAAATGGAGTCTGTTCCTTGCTTTTTTATTCAGTTTTTCTCTTTCGCATGCTCAGAATACTTCATATACAATGATTAGCGCGGGATACGCTTACCAAAATCAAAGTTTTGGAGAAGTGGGCGGAAAATTATTCCTTACCCAAAAAGACACTGATAATGTGGCTTTTCGCATCGGTGCGTCTGCTCTGATGGGAGCGACAAATGGTAAATTTGCAATAATGCCAAAAGTCCAAGGAGATATCCTATTTAATCCTAGAAAAGAAGTCTATGTCGCCCATGCCTATTACTACATGGCTGGAGTGGAGGCCACTACTAAGTATTTTGCGCCTTATTTGGGGATAAGTTTACTCGGTTTATTTGATATTACTGGCGGATATGCTTTTTCGTATCCGAACCAAACACTTCATGGAAAAGAATTAAAGGGATTTCGTTTAGGAGTTACTTTTAATATCCCAACAGAGCCTTTCAAGAACTCAAACAGCAAATCTAAAGGATAATTTTCCAGTAAAAAATTTGCTTTTTCAGTGTATTTTTATTTACTTTGTAATATATTTTATTCAAAATTCTAAAATACATGAGGTAAAATTCTACATTTTCAATAATTGATATAATGGGAGGAGATTCGTCTTCTCTGTAAAAAATGTAGAGTTATGAAAATATCTGATAGTTGCCTCATATCACAATATCAAAAAGGTGATGAACAGGCTTTAGAAAAGTTAATTCAGAAGCATCAGCAGGAATTATTTTCTTTCATCTTTTATAAAGTGAAAGATGATGACTTGGCAAATGATTTTTTCCAAGATACTTTTATAAAAATCATCATCAAGCTAAAAGAAGGGAAATATACAGAGGAAGACAAATTCATCCTTTGGGCTAAAAGAATCGCCTCCAATCTTATCATAGACCATTTCCGTGCAAAATCCAGACACATCACTGTGTCTGAGACATCCTATATGGATGATGAATTTTCTATTTTTGACACCATTAAGGAAACAGATTTCAATGTTGAGGAACAGCTGATACTCAGCCAGATACATGAAGATTTAAAAAACATCATCATATTTCTTCCAGAAAATCAGCAGGAAATCATCAAAATGCGTTTCTATGACGAGCTGACTTTCAAAGAGATAGCAGAGCTGACAAACACAAGCATCAATACTACTCTCGGCAGAATGCGCTATGCCCTGATGAACATTAGAAAAATAATTGCAGAAAATAAAATTGTTTTAACATCATAATAATTAACAGTTTTTTTTCGTTCGAGAAATAAAAGTAAATATCTCACCTATGAAAAAAAACTACAATTTTGCTAAAATTGTACTTGTACCCAAAAAGAAAACCATAGATTTTATTCTGAATTTTTCTAAAAGTATTAGTGCAATTAGTTTAAACAAGATGGATTTTATCGCCTTCAAAAATTAACAAAAAACTCCTTTTAAAAAGGAGTTTTTGTTATTTATTCTCTTCTAAAAGAGGTTCTATGTATTGTCTATCATTGCTGAGGCGCGGGACTTTATTCTGTCCGCCCAGCTTTCCGCGAGACGCCATCCAGTCGTAGAAAAGATTGGTTCTCGCTTTATGGATAATCGGCGGTTTCAGGGTCATGTTATTATATCTTTTTGCCTCATAATCAGAGTTTAGAGATTTCAGTGTTTCATCAAAGATTTCAGAAAAACGCCCAAAATCATTTGGCTCTGTGGAAAATTCTATCATCCATTCGTGGCTGCCAGATTCGCCATCTTTCATATAGACTGGCGCACCTGTGTAATCCGTGATTTTCGCATTGGTTTCTTGGCAAGCCTTGGAGAGGGCTGTTTCCACATTGTCTATCATCAGTTCCTCGCCAAATGCATTGATATAATGTTTGGTTCTTCCCGAAATTTTAAATCTAAATGGTTTCAGGTCTGTGAATCGTATCGTATCGCCTATGAGATAACGCCAAAGCCCTCCATTAGTAGTGATAACGACTGCATAATTTTTCCCTAATTCTACATTTTCCAGCGAAACAGCTTTTGCACTTTCTGTCCCAAAAGTATCCATCGGGATAAATTCATAGAAAATACCATAATCCAGCATGAGGAGCATTTCATCGCTGCCAAATCGGTCTTGAATTCCGAAAAATCCTTCCGAAGCATTATAAATTTCATAATAACGGATATCCTTGCCTATCAGCTGTTTATATTGCTCTCTATACGGCACAAAACTAATTCCGCCATGAAAAAAAACTTCCAGATTTGGCCAGACTTCGGAAATGGATTTCTTCCCTGTATCTTTCAGAACCCTTTGCAGAAGCACCATCATCCAGCTGGGAACTCCCGTGAGGCTTCCCACATCTTTGTTTTTCACTTCTGAAACTATGGCTTTCAGTTTAGTTTCCCATTCGGACATGAGGGAAACTTCCCTGCTCGGCGTGGTGGTTCTCTCTACCCAAAAAGGCAGATTTTCTATCAAAATTGCTGATAAATCGCCGAATTTCGTTCCAAAACTTTCATAAAGCTCGGCACTTCCGCCTAATCTTAGATTTTTAAATTTAAATAAATTGCTGTCTCTGTGATTGTTAATATAAATCGCCAAAAGGTCTTTCCCTGCCTTATAGTGGCAGTTTTGAAGGCTTTCATCTGAAATTGGGATAAATTTGCTCTTTGCGTTAGTCGTTCCAGATGATTTCGCGAAATGTTTTATTTTCCCAGGCCAAAAAACATCAGGATTTCCCTGTCTCGCCTTCTCTATAAAAGGTTCAAAATCCTCGTATGACACGATAGGAACCTGCTTATTGAAATCCTCATAAGACTTAATTTCTTCAAAATGATGAAGTTTTCCATATTCCGTATTTTTCGCTTGGGAAAGCAGGGAAAACAAAACTCTCTGCTGAGTCTCGATAGGATGTTCGATAAACTGGTTGATTCCTTCCATTCTTCTGAGAATGAAAAGATTGAATATTTTATTTAAAATAGAATTAAATGCCATAGTGACAAAGGTAAGAATATTTTAAAATTTCTGCCCTATTTATCCATTTCTTTGTATCCCACATCTACGAGATAGAGTCCGTGTGCGGGAGCGGAGGCACCTGCTTTATTACGGTATTTGGCTTGGATGATGTCATGTAGATCCTCTGGTTTTATTTTTCCTAAACCTACTTCCACCAATGTTCCCACGATAGCCCTGACCATATTTCTCAAAAAACGATTAGCCGAGATCGTAAAAACAAGGCTGCTGCCTTTTTGGTTCCACTGGGCGTGATAAATTTTACAATTATTCGTTTTTACATCCGTGTGCAGTTTAGAAAAACTGGTAAAATCTTCGTATTCAAAGAGGATTTTACAGGCTTCGTTCATTTTTTCTACATCTAATTTTTGTCTCCACATCTGCCATGAAAAAGCCTCTGTGAAAGGGTCTTTTTCTAATGAAATATAATATTCATAAGTTCTATAAACAGCGCTAAATCTCGCATGCATTTCTTCTTCAACCTGAAAAATTCTCTTAATGGCAATGCTCGGCGGAAGAAAAGCGTTCAGTCTCTTCATTAAATCCGCGCTGATGGGCTGGTCTGTATCAAAGTGGGCAAATATCTTTCGTGCATGTACGCCCGTATCGGTACGCCCTGCTCCTGTGGTTTTTATGTCTTCTCTCAATAGAGTAGAGAGGGCTTTTTCTAAGACTTCCTGCACGGATATTTGTTTCGGCTGTATCTGATAGCCAAAGAAATGAGCTCCATTGTAGGAAAATTCTATAAAATACCGCATAATTTGCAATTTAAGACTGCAAAAATCGTAAATTTCTATTACATTTGCCTTGTTTTGGTAGTCATTTAGCAATGAAAAAAATATTACTTCTCTCGGACACGCATTCTTATATGGATAATCGCATTTTGGAATACGCCTCACAGGCGGATGAGGTCTGGCATGCGGGAGATTTTGGAAATCAGGAAGTAATAGACAGCCTCAGTGCGGTAAAGCCTCTGAAAGGCGTCTTTGGGAACATAGATGACGCAGGAATACGGAAACAATTTCCTGAAATACTGAGATTTACCTGCGAGGAAGTGGAAGTTTTGATGACGCACATCGGCGGCTATCCCAAAAAATACGCTCCCAGCATCAAAACAGAACTGCTCCAGCGCCCACCAAAACTCTTTATCTCTGGGCATTCTCATATTTTGAAAGTTATGTTTGACCAAGATTTGGGACTGCTGCACCTTAACCCTGGTGCGTGTGGAAATGTGGGCTGGCACAAGGTAAGAACAATGATGAGGTTCGTGATAGATGGGCAGGAGATAAAAGATTTAGAAGTAATAGAACTCGGCACAAGATAAAATATGAAAATAGGTGATAAAGTTTCGGTGATTGATGAGGATTTGGAGGGAACTCTGGTCTCAGTAAAGGATAAAACAGCGGTTTTTGAGGATTCGCATGGTTTTCGGCACGAATATCCTTTGGCTCAGCTTGTTTTGCGCGGAAACTTGATTTATGACGAAGTTCCTTTGAACAAAAAAGAAGAAACGAAAAAAAATATTTCCCAAAAGCACCAAAAAAACGCGATGAAAATAGACCTTCACTTTGATCAATTAGTGAAAAACCCTCATGAATATGACTCTTGGGAACGGCTTTTCATCCAAAAAGAGCGACTAATGGAGGTCTTGGACTTCTGCAAAGCGAATAAAATAAAACGGCTGGAAATCATCCACGGACTGGGCGAAGGCGTCCTGCAAGAGCTGGTCTATGATGTGCTGCGAGGTTACACAGGGATAGAATTTGAGGAAAATGAATTCTTCAAGCATCAGTCTGCATCTGTGGAGGTGGTATTTGTTTAAGTAAGGAGAAGTTTCGGCTGTTTTAGAGCTGTTATTGTTTCATTTTGCCATTTTAAAAGCTGGTAAATACCACTATCATAATCATTTTTTATAATATACTCTTTTATTAGTTCAGCTTTTTGAATAGCTTTTTTGAACCACTCTGCATTTTCATGCTTTTTTAATGCTGTTATTTTTTCTATATATTGTAATGCTTCAGAATATTTCCCAAGTATAAAATATGTATATGCTAAATATTCATCTCTTCCTATTTTATGCCCACAGTAAGAATTATTTAATATATAGGGTATAATATCCTCAAAAGAGTTTAGAAAGTTGAATTTTTTGAAATTTTGTAAAGATAAATTTATGTCATTTATTTCTTCTTTTTTCCAATGATTTCCTATTCTCTCGCCTAAACTGAAATTATATGTTGAAAACGGAATATATAAACACTGGACAAAGTATTGTAAGAAAAAAGCATCTTTGTCTGTTGATGAATCTAAATAAAAACCTATTAAAACAGATGCTCCAGACCTATCTTTTATTATGTAGTAAGCCAATCTTCCGTTTTTAATAAACTTATCTGCGAATTTTATTTCTTTTATTATTTTGTTCAGTTCTGTGGTTTTCATTGTTTTTTGACTTATTTTATTCAACCTTACAAAGATATTTATTAAAAACAATCTTTTCACAAAATTTTCTCTTATTTTTGTGGGATGCAAATAGTTATTATCGGTTCTGGGAATGTTGCCTACCATCTGGCGAAAGCTTTTACGGAAAACCAAATTCCTGTAAAACAACTTTTCGGCAGGAATGAGGCGAGTTTGGAGAAAATCTCCTCCGAGCTTGGGATTTCGTATTCTACGGAGCGTTTAGACCCTGCGGATTTATACATTATCGCAGTGAAAGATGATGCCATCGGTGAGGTTTCCAAAATCATCACGGACAAAAACAGCCTCGTAGCCCACACTTCTGGCTCTACCCGAATGGAAATTCTGGCTGGAGAATACCGAAAAGCGAGTTTCTATCCTTTGCAGACTTTTTCAAAGGAGAAAAAACTGGACTACTCCAAAATTCCATTTTTCATCGATGCTGAAAATGAAAATGACAAGGAAATTTTGATGAATTTAGCCAAAAAAATTTCCTCAAAAGCCATGCTCGTAGATGATGAAAAAAGAAAGTACATTCATCTCACTGCCGTTTTTTCTTGTAATTTTGTCAATCATCTTTTTGCCAGAGCAAAAGAAATTTCTGACAGCCAAGACATTCCTTTTGAGTATTTTCTTCCGCTGATAGAAGAAACCGTTGATAAAATCCATTCTATCAACCCAAAAGATGCCCAGACAGGGCCTGCCAGAAGGAACGACCAAAAAATATTACAAATGCATGAAACTCTCTTGGAAAACAATGAACAGAGAGAAATTTATAAAATAATGAACCAATCGATAAAAAAAATGTATGAGTTATAAATCAAAATTAAAAGATATAAAAGCCTTCGTGTTTGATGTAGATGGCGTTTTCACGGACGGAAGCATCGTTCTGATGCCAGATGGCAGCATGAGCCGGACGATGAATGTCTTGGACGGCTATGCTGTGACCAAAGCCATAAAAGCTGGTTACAGAATCGCTTGTATCACAGGAGGAAGTGACCCGATGGTGAAACACAGGCTCAATTATTTAGGGATAATGGATTATTACCCAAAATCCAGCTACAAACTTCAAAATTTTGAAGATTTTAAAGACAAATACGGTTTGAAAAACGATGAGGTTTTGTCAATGGGAGATGATATTCCTGATTATGATATGCTCAGGCTGTCGGCTATCGGTGCTTGTCCCATCAATGCTGTCCCAGAAATCAAGAAAATAGCCGATTATATTTCGCCCATCCACGGCGGAAAAGGCTGTGTGCGGGATGTGATAGAACAAGTGATGAAAGTGCAGGGAAAATGGACAGAGGAGGACAATACCGCTTCTGTATAAAATGAAATAATATGAAATTATACTTAGGTTCGCAGTCGCCACGCCGCAGGGAATTACTCGGTTCTTTGGGGTTTGATTTTGAAGTAATTAATATAGAATGCGATGAGATTTATCCCGAAAATCTCCCTGCAAATGATGTTGCTGCTTTTCTTTCGGAGCTGAAAGCCAAAGCTTTCCGAAGTTTGGAAAAATCTGAAATTCTTCTGACTGCTGATACCGTGGTAGTTTTTGAAAATAAAATTTTAGGAAAACCTAAATCCAGCGAGGAAGCCAAAGAAATGCTCAAAACACTTTCTGGGAAAACACACCAAGTATACACTGCGGTAAGCATCAAAACTCATGATAAAATCCTGACACAGACCGATGTGGCGGATGTGAGTTTTTTAGATATTTCAGAAGAGGAGATAGATTTTTATGTTGATAAATTCCAGCCGATGGACAAAGCAGGAAGCTACGGAATACAGGAATGGCTGGGAATGGCGAAAATTGATAAAATAAATGGGAGTTTCTACACCATCATGGGACTTCCTACGGCAGTGGTGTATTCCTTATTAAAAAAGGCTGAAACTGAATAATTATACAATAAAACACGAAATAATAGAGTTTAAAATAAATGATGAAAAAAAACATATTCTTATTGTCCGTTTTTGTCTTGGCTGTGGGCTGTTCCACAAGAAAGAACAAGTTTGTCAATAGAGCTTATCATAATTTTACAGCTTATTATAATACTCTTTTCCATGGAAAAGAAGCCCTGAAAGCCGAACTAAAATCACAGAAAGAAAGCCACAGAGACAATTTCCAAGAAGGGTACATAGAGGTTTTTAGCCAAAATTCTTTGATTCCTGCCAGCGAAGAAGAAGATATTGATGCTAATTTCTTTGGAGATGTGATCTCTTCTCCCATCCAAAAAAACAACATCGGTAATTTCCAAAAAGCAGAGGAAAAAGCCCTAAAAGCGATAGGGAAACACTCTATGGTTTTCGGGGGACAGCAGAAGAATAAAGAGATTTTTAATGCTTATCTTCTCCTTATAGAATCTCGCATCTATCAAGGGAAACTAAGCTCTGCTCTAGAAGCCATCAGTCAAGTTTATCAGACCATGCCGAAAGACAAAAGGCTTCCTCTAGCGAAAATATACGAGGGGCTGATTTACTCCAAGATGAAAAACAACATCCGTGCGGAAGAAATTTTCTATGATTTAGATAAAAACTATACTCTTACCAAACAGCAAAAAGCGGTTATGAGTGTCTATCAGGCTGAAAATCTGCTGCATAGCAACAGAAAAAAAGAAGCCATAGACCATTTAGAAAAAGCTTTTGTCCTCAATAAATCCCGACAAACGAAAAGCAGAATCGCTTATCTACGAGGGCAGATTTTGGCAGAATTAGGAAATATGGAGGAAGCCAGAGAAAGCTTCGTAACAGCATACAAATATTCTAATGATTTTGAATTAGAAGTAAAATCACAAATAGAAATCGCCAAGACTTTTAATAATGACAAAGACTATGAAGAGGCTAAAAAATATCTCGAAAATATAAGTAAAAAAGGAACTTATGCTTCCAGAAAAAATGAATTTTACTACGCTCTAGGGCTATTGGCTGCCAAAACAGGAAAAGAAAGCGAGGCCAATGAGTTTTTCCAAAAATCCGTCAGAGAGCAAATATCCGACCCGCATGTCCGTGGGCTGGCTTATTACGAAATCGGAAATTCGCATTTCAAAAAAAGCGATTATATAAAGGCTGGTGCTTACTATGACAGTGCTGTGAGCGTCATAGAGCACACTCCTACAAAAGATAGAATAAAAGAACTCTCCACCAACATCAAAAACATTTCTAAAAACTACTACCTCATCAAAAAAAATGACAGCATTTTGGCTCTTACCAAAATGTCTGAAAATGAGCTGAATGACTTCTTTCAGAAACACATCAATGAACTGAAAGAAAAAGAAGAAAAAATAGAGCTGGCAAAGAGAAAGGAAAAGAAAAATAAGGAACTAGAAAACTTTTTCTCTTATGACAAAAGCTCTGATTTCAAAGGATTTGAAGATAATTTCACTAGCCAAAAAGGAAATAAATTTTATTTTGCTAACGAAATTACTGTTGCCAAAGGAAGTAATGAATTTAGAAAAATATGGCAAAACAGAACGCTGAGTGACAACTGGAGATATGGCGAGGATAATAAGCTGAGCAACTCTTTAAATGATTTAGAAAATGAGGCTCTGGGCAGAACTCCTGCTGATGCTAGGAGATTCGAAATTGCTTTCTATACAGAAAAAATTCCAAAAGAGAAAAAAGCGATTTTAGCGCTGAAAAAAGAACGAGACAGTGCAAGCCTGGAACTGGGCAGAATGTATGAAACCTATTTCCAGAACACACCTCTCGCTACCAAAACACTATACGATTTGGTGGACAATCAGCCTGAAAAAGATATAAAACTACAGGCTCTATACCTCATCTTCTCCATGAATCATGAGAAAACTCCTAATCAGGCAGAAAGAGCAAAAAATATCATCATTCAGGAATTTCCAGATACACCTTATGCTATTTTCGTGAAAAATCCTAGAAATACCTATTTCACAGAATCTGAAGAAGAGGTGAAAAAAGTCTATCAAGAGGCCTATGCTCTGTATAATGAAGAAAAATACAAAGAAGCAAAAAACATTGTAAATCAGGCTATTGAGAAATATCCGAAAGATGCTCTCATTCCTAAATTTGAGTTGCTAAATGCGTTCATCATCGGAAGAAGCGAGAGCAAGGAAAAAATGATTTCTTCTCTACAGCAGATTGTCCTAAACTATGAAAGAACCAACGAAGGGAAAAAGGCTAAAGAAATATTAGATTTCTTGGTTCCATCTAAGAAAAAAGAGGAAAAGACAACTGACACAGAAAACAAGGAAATAGAAAACAAAGAGCAAGCCTCTGAACCAGAAATTACTGAAAACGAAACGGATAT
>CAUQSG010000014.1:0-28783 GCA_963520725.1 uncultured Flavobacteriaceae bacterium
CTATGCCCTTGCTTCCATCGTTCAGAAAGAATCGGGAGGGAAAGAAGATGAGCAGAAAACCATAGCAGGGCTTTATCTAAACCGCTATGAAAAGGGAATGAAACTACAATCTGACCCTACAGTGATTTATGCGATTAACAAAGAGCATAATTTCACAAAGCAGATAAAGAGAATTTACAATAAAGACCTAAGACACCCTTCGCCGTATAATACTTACGCGAATGTAGGAATTCCACCAGGACCTATCTGTATGGTGAATAAAACAGCAGTTGATAATGTCCTGAATGCCGAAAAAAATAATTATATTTTTATGTGTGCAGACCCTGAAAAGTTGGGTTATCATAAATTCACGGATTCTGATATAGAGCATGCGAAAAATGCAAAAGCATATCATGAATGGTTGAATAAAAATAAAATAAAATAAAAAAATAGTGTGAAATCAATAATTTTTGTAATTTTACACCCAATAATAGAAAACTTTAAAATTTGTATATTATGAGAAGAAATGTACTAGTTGCTTTACTCTTAGGGAGTTTACTAAATGCTCAGCAGGGTAATGACAAACTAAAGAAGGAAATGGATGAGAGGAGAAAGCAGTTGTTCAAACAATTTGAGTTCTACGCTCAGAAGGAGGTTTATAGAAATAATTCTACTGAAAATCCAAAATCAGAAAGTGTTATTAAAAAAGACCTAAAGAAAGAAAGGGAAACTATTTCTTTCTTCTTTGGGGGAATTCCATATTTTCTAAAATCTTATGATACAGACCAAATTAAAAATTCTAATGTAGATGCTATCCAAGAAGGAACTATAGATGGTCTTACAGGAAGTTTTAATGGAGAGGGGATGAAAGTGTCTGTTTTTGATGGAGGTCGTGTTTATGCAGAGCATACAGATTTTGGAAGTAGTGCGAGAATAACTAATAAAGAAGCTGATACAGTGCCTTACAGTAGTCATGCTACAGGAGTAACTGGAATGATGGGAAGTAAAGGTCAAAACCTAAATGTGACTTCACGAAAAAAAGATGGAAGTCCTATTAGGGTTGTAATGAATACTAAAGGGATGATGCCAGAGGCTGTTTTTGATAGTTATTATTTTGGGAATTCCACTCTTTCTGGAGAAACAGAAGAGAAAGATATATCAGCTAAAATAAGAGATAGTAAACCTGCTCTCTCTAATCACTCTTATGGTAATGTTATAGGATGGAATTTAAATAACGGCTCTATGGGAGTTGCTTGGTATTGGAGTGGTTCGTATGTTCCGGCAACTGGGCAATCATATGATTTAAATGGAACATACTATAATAGGGATAAAGAGTTGGATGATATAGTATACAATAATCCTTATATGGTGGTGGTGAAATCTGCAGGAAATTCCTATGGAGATGGACCTGCGTCAACTCCAATGTATCCTGCTTATTATAGAAAATATGACGGAACTTGGGGGCAGTTTTCATCTACAGATGCAGCTCCTCAGGATAATTGTGCGGCTGAGTATGACTGTATCCCAACAGGAGCTGTTGCTAAGAACATTATCACAGTAGGGGCTACTGAAAAAATCAGAACAGCCGAAGAAGGGTTTGATGGAAGATATACTCAGGTGTCTGATGTGGTTAAGGCTGATTATAGTAGTGCTGGACCTCGTGATGATGGAGCTATCAAGCCAGACATTGCAGGGGTGGGAAGTACAGTGTTATATCCTTCTACATCTCCTGCAGGATCAACTACTTATGGTATAGGAAATGGAACATCTTATTCTGCCCCACAGGTTACAGGGATTTTAGGGCTTTGGAGTCAGATTTATCAGTCGCTTTTTGCAGGACAAAAGCTCAATGCAGCGTCAGCTAAAAACCTTCTTATCCATACAGCACAGGAGGCAGGAAATGTAGGGCCAGATGTTTGGTATGGATGGGGATTTGTAGATGCTAAGAAAGGGGCAGAACTACTGGTTCAAAAAAAACAAAATAAAGTTATCTTTGAAGATAAAGAACTCAAAAACGCTAAAAAGAATGAATTTTTGGTAAAAACTGATGGTTCACAACCACTTAAAGCTACTATTGTTTGGACAGATCCATCTAATAAGAATTCTAACTATAATACATATAGCGAAGCTCATAATGATAGAACATCTAAATTGGTAAATGATTTAGATTTAAGAATAACTAATGTTCAGACTAATGAAGTTCATTATCCATGGAAACTAGATGTAAATGCTCCGCGTAATCCAGCGATAAAAGGAGATAATACTGTGGATAATGTAGAGCAGGTTCTTATAGACCAGCCAGCAGCAGGAGTTTATAAAATAGAAGTGTCTAATAAAGGAACTTTAGTGAATAATGATGGAGTAAATGCAGAAAAGCAAGTTTACTCTATGATAGTAACAGGTTATACTGAGATTCCAACTCCACCAGCTGCAACTCCAGTGGAAGCATTTCCTACATTGTTAGCAGATGGAAACAATATAGTAAATGTGAAGTTTGTAGAAAAAATCAATGATATCAAGATATTTGATATGTCAGGAAGACTTGTTAGAAGTGTGACTCCGAGTCTGTGGTTTCATGATGTAGATTTTTCTGGACTTCCAGCAGGAATATATGTACTAACGGCATCTTCTGCAAATCATAAATTAAGTAAAAAAATCAGAAAGCAATAAATTAAAAAAAGAACTCTTAAAAATAAGGGTTCTTTTTTGTTGCTAGAATAATAAAAAATATTATCTTTGTCTTATTGTCTTAAATTTTAAAATCTAAATAATACATTTTCAATGAATTTAATTAAATATAAATTTGTTGATTAAAAGAAGAGCATATTAAAAAATAAATATATGAAAAAACACTTTATTTTATTAGGGGTGCTGGCTATGGGGTTAGCATATTCCCAAACAGGAAAAGTAGGGATAAACACAAATAATCCTGAAGCTACTTTGGATATAAAACCAAATGCTGCAAATTCAGCAGTAGGAGCAACTACAAATGAGGGGATGCTTGTTCCTAGACTAAGCAAAGCGAGATTGAATTCAATCGCTGCTGCTAATTTGAAAGAGTCTACACTAGTCTATGTTTCTGACTTTTCAGGAGCTACTACATCTACTACAACTAATGTGACTTCTAAAGGTTTTTATTATTACAGCACTGCGACTAGTAAATGGGTGAAAATAGCAGAAGGCGTTATGCAGGAGCAAGACCTTAGATTAGTGGGAACTAATAGCCACATTACACAGGATGCTGGTGTAGGAGGAAATGGTAGTGGAGTAGGAACAGGTCCACATAATATAGGTATAGGGAAAGATGCTCTATTTTCTAATACAAGTGGTTCTCACAATATAGCTGTAGGACTAGATGCTTTGCGTTCTAATACTACTGGGGTTAATAATGTGGCAGTAGGTATAGGATCTTTGCGCTCTAATGGACAAGGAAGAGGGAATGTAGGTGTAGGTGCTAATACATTGTATTCTAATACAGGAGGTATGTATAATGTGGCTGTTGGGGAAAATTCTTTGTATCATACTGTTTCTGGTATTGGAAATGTGGCTGTTGGTACAGATGCTCTTTTTAGAAATACAACAGGAGCTAATAACACAGCAGTTGGTTATACTGCTCTATATAATAATACCACAGGAGCAAGTAATATAGCTAATGGTTTTGCAGCTTTGTATAGTAATACTACGGGAGATCGTAATATGGCATTAGGACACCATGCTTTGTATAGTAATACAAGCGGTTCTAATAACATGGCTTTTGGTACGGAAGCTTTAAAAGCAAATACAATAGGGGCAAATAATATCGCATTAGGAACTTCTTCTCTTACATCTAATATTGGAGGTAATTTTAATATTGGTATTGGTCAAAAATCATTGATGACAAATACAGTGGGAGAAAGTAACATAGGTATAGGTTCTCAGGCATTGCAGAATAATATTTCAGGAAGTTACAATGTAGGACTTGGGTTTGATGCTCTTCGTTTCAATACTGCAGGAAATAATAATGTGGGGCTTGGCTTGTATGCTCTTAGCAAAAATACAGTAGGGATGAGTAATGTGGGACTGGGACATTCTGCTCTTTCTAATAACACTATAGGAAGTCATAATGTGGGACTAGGAACTAATGCGCTTACTAAAAATACTACAGGAAACTATAATGTAGGTATAGGAAACGCTACATTAACGAATAATGCCGCAGGGATGGCGAATGTGGCTATAGGAAACCTTTCTTTGGTTTCTAATAATGGCGGAAATTATAATGTGGCTGTTGGAAATGAAGCTTTAGGATCAAATACTTCAGGGGCATATAATATCGCATTAGGGACAAGTACATTAACAAGCAATACTACAGGGCAACATAATAATGCTCAAGGTTTAAATGCACTACAAAGTAACACAGTAGGAAATAATAACATCGCTCTTGGTAATGGATCTGGTGGATGGGTAAAAGGACATAATAATATCCATATAGGTAGTGCTAATTTCCAATCTATATCTACAGGAGAACTAGATAATGTGATAGCAATAGGAAATGGAATAGGTTCTGGTGCACTTACAACTGCTAATTCAAATGATAATACCATTATCTTAGGACATCAGAATGGACATAGTTTTAGTCCTAATATAGGGATTGGTACATATAAACCAGATTCTAAAGTTCATATCGTAACTAATGGACCGAATGCTATTAAGATACAGGATACCAACCAAGGGGCAGGTAAAGTCCTTACTAGTGATGCTAATGGGGTAGGAACATGGAAAGAACCAGCACCGCCAATTGCTGACTTTGCAAGACAATATGCTCGTACAACAGTTAATTATGACTTGCAACCAGCTACGACTCAACCTATACCAGGAATCAATGATTTTATAGCACCTAAAACAGGTAAGTATCTAGTGTTATTCCACTCTTTCCTTCAGAATGCATGGGATACAGGTACTAGAAACTTATACTTTATCATGCTCTTGAATGGTGCACC
The DNA here is from genome assembly GCA_963520725.1 of uncultured Flavobacteriaceae bacterium. Taxonomy (GTDB): domain Bacteria; phylum Bacteroidota; class Bacteroidia; order Flavobacteriales; family Weeksellaceae; genus JABCPE02. Next base: position 4,956 of record CAUQSG010000014.1, read on the forward strand.
ATGGATAGATGCTGATGAAACATATAGCTATGTACCAGCAGGAGATTATTTTAACCAGCACTATTCTAATATAATAGGTCTTACAGCAGGAGATAGAGTTAGTTTTAGAGTAAATGCTAATAGAGGAAAGTTAAGATTCCATCCTACTTGGGCTCCAAGAAATAGAATAGAAGTAGTCTATTTAGGACAATAATTTTTTAAAATTTCATATTTTACAAAAAAGAGATACTATATGTGTCTCTTTTTTTATGAAGTTTAGAGGATAAAAATTTTATCTTATTTATTCTAAGTATAAAATTTTCAGTGAATTTGATTATATTTGCAGACTTAAATAAAAATTATAATTCATAATGCAAGGAAAAGGTCTTATTACTATCATTGCTGTTGCCCTTGGGCTTATCTGTATCACAGAGCTTCTACCGACTTGGTACGCCAATAAAATAGAAAGCGAAGCGAAGGCATTAGCAGGAAATAATGAAGAAAAATATCAGAAAGAATTAGACAAACTTTCTAAAGACACTCTGAATCTTGGCTTTACGAAGCTATACTACACCAATGCCAAGGAGCGTGAGATGAAGCTGGGGCTTGACCTAAAAGGAGGTATCAATGTCCTTTTGGAAATTAACCAAAGAGATTTGGTGACCAATCTGACTGACTATTCCACAAACGCTGTTTTCGTGGAGGCTTTGGATAGAACAGATAAAGCACAGCAAAACTCTACCAATTCGTATATTCAGAATTTCTTTGTTCAGTTTGATATTGTGAATAAAGAAAAGGGTGCAAACCTAAAACTTGCCAGCCCAGAGGTATTCGGGACACAAAATCTGAGCAGTGAGATAAAATTTAATACTCCTGATGAAGAGGTTAAAAAAATCATCACTAAGAAAATAGAAGCGAGTATAGGAGCTGCCTATGAGGTTATCAGAACTCGTATCGACAAGATGGGAGTTACCCAGCCGAATGTACAGCAGGTGCCAGGGACAGGAAGAATCTTGGTAGAAATGCCTGGTATCAAAGACATAGATAGAGTGAAACAAATGCTCCAGACTTCTGCAAAACTTCAGTTTTGGGAAGTGGGAACAATCCAAGAGGTTTTTCCTTACTTGGAGGAAATGAGCAAAAATGTTATCGTAAAAGGCGATTCTATCGGAGTGAAAAAAGGGTTTAACCTTACTAAAGCTCTCAATTTAGATAAATTAAGATCTAATGCTGTGGCGACTGTCAAACTTTCTGATACAGCTGCAGTTAATAAAATTCTTAATAGCGAAATCGCAAAAGAAGCTAGACCATCTAACCTTAGATATGTGGACTTTATGTGGGCATACAAACCACAAGAGGATGCGCCTGAGTATTTGGAACTTTATGCTATAAAGAGCAACACTAGCAAAAAAGCACCTATTGATGGTGCTGTGGAGTCTGCTAGAGTGGATTATGACCAAATGAGAAGGATAGTAGTGGATATGCAGATGGATGCTAATGGAACTAAAGAATGGAAATCTCTTACAGAGAAAAATGTAGGAAGACCTATAGCTGTTACTTTGGATAATAGAGTTTATACAGCACCGAATGTAAATGAGCCAATTCCTAATGGAAGCTCTCAGATTAGTGGTAATTTCACAGAAGATGAAGCGAAAGATTTAGTAAATGTACTAAGTGCAGGAAAACTCCCTGCTAGCGCGAAGATTGTTCAGGCTGATGTAGTAGGGCCATCTCTAGGGGAGGAGTCTATTCAGGCAGGGCTTTGGTCGTTTGTGGCAGCGTTTTGTATCATCATAGCTTATATTATTTTCTACTATGGAGGTGCGGGAGTTTATGCAGTGATTGCGATGATATTCAACCTGTTTTTCCTTTTTGGAATCATGGATTCTATGGATGCTACACTTACGCTTCCAGGGATTGCGGGTATTGTTCTAACGATGGCAATGGCAGTGGATACCAATGTGATCATTTATGAAAGAACAAGAGAGCAGCTTTTTGCAGGAAAAGATATTAAAACAGCCTATAATGATGGGTTTAATGATGCTCTATCCGCGATTATTGATGGACAACTTACATCCATTCTTACGGCGTTAGTTCTTTATATTTTTGGAACAGGACCTATCCAAGGTTTTGCGGTGACATTGCTTATCGGTCTGATAATGACTTTCTTTACTTCTGTTTTGATGTCTAGGGTGATGATATTCAGTAGATTAGAGAAAGGAAAATCATTGTCTGTTTGGACACCGATGACTAAGAATTTATTCCGAAATATTTGGGTAGATTTTATAGCAAAGAGAAAGGTAATGTATGTTATTTCTGCTGTATTGGTAGCGGTTTCTATAGGGTCTATTGCAACGAATGGATTTAAATACGGTATTGATTTCACTGGGGGAAGAAGTTTTGTGGTGAAATTTGATAAAACTGTCGATGTAGAAGCTGTAAAAGGCAGTCTTTCACAAGTTTTCAAAAATGAAAAAGGAGAGTCAAGTTCTATTGACATCAAGACTTTTGGGAATGACCAGCAACTGAAAATCACTACGGATTATAAAATAGGAGATGAATCTCTGAAAGCTGATCAAGAAATTGACCAAAAACTATATCAAGGGCTTAAAAATCAGCTTCCTGCGAATTTGACTTTTGAAGAGTTTAAATCTGCAGCTGAAAACCCAATAGGAATAGTTTCTTCTACGAAGGTAGGGCCTACGGTAGCAGATGATATTAAGATGGGAGGGGCACTGGCTGTATTAGGTTCATTATTGGGTATTTTCGCATATATATTGCTTCGATTCAGAAGATGGCAGTTTTCACTGGGTGCGATTATAGGTTTGGCGTTTGATGCCACCATCATATTAGGAGCGTTCTCGCTGTTCCATAGTGTGATGCCGTTTAATATGGAGATTAACCAAGATTTCATCGCAGCGATACTCACGGTTCTTGGATATTCTATAAATGATACGGTGATTATTTTTGACCGTATCAGAGAAAACCTAAAAGATGGCAGAGAAAGAACGCTGGCACAGTTGTTTAATGATTCTATATCTGGAACGCTGGGTAGAACGATAAACACTTCATTGACAGTTCTTTTAGTGGTGTTGGCGATATTTATTTTTGGAGGAGAGAATTTGAAAGGATTTATGTTCGCCCTGTTATTAGGGGTGATTTCGGGAACATTCTCTACGATATTCGTATCATCACTTCTTGCCTTTGACTTCTTTAAAGGTAAAAAAATAGAAAAATAAAAAAGTAAAAAAGCACTCTGCAAAGGGTGCTTTTTCTTTTAGTAGTGATGGTTCAAAATATTATATTTGCACTTTATTTTAAATTTACAGAAAATGGAAATCCAAAATACAGAAAATCCTAATGTGATTAAATTCGTGACTGATAGGACTCTTATAAGCGGCTCTTTGGAGCTGGATAGAAATTCTAATATATCTAATGTTCCGCTGGCTCAGGAATTGTTTCAATATCCATTTGTGAAGAGTATTTTTATCACGGCTAATTTTATCGCGGTAGCAAAGGAAAACATCGTAGAATGGGATTTGGTAGCAGACAATCTGCGAAATATGATATTGGAATCTTTGGATGATTTTCCAGAAATTATCTATACCGATGAGGCTGCACCTATTTTCTATTCAGAAAAAACGCCGAATCCATCTGTGGTAAAATTTGTTTCGGAGCATCAGCTGATAGATGGTTTTTTGGAACTGAAATCTTTGCAGGAAGCAGAAAAAGTTCCATTGGCAAAAAGACTATTTGAGAATTTTCCTTTTGTAAAAGAGGTTTTTATCAATGATAATTTTATTTCTATTACCAAGACTGATGATGTTTCTTGGGAGAAAATAACACAGAAAATCCAAGATTTTCTCTCTGATTTTATTAAAAATGGAGAATCAATAAGTAAAATCGAAGGAATCCAGCAAAATACCTCAAAATCTGTTGCTAATAAGCAGTTTACGGAAACGGAGGAAAAAATAAATGCCATTTTACAGGAGTATGTGACGCCTGCCATAGAAAATGATGGGGGGAGAATTTCTCTGATAGAATTCGATGAAGAGACCAAAACAGCGAAAATGCTTCTACAAGGGGCGTGCAGCGGCTGTCCTTCTTCTGTGGTTACTTTAAAAAATGGTATAGAAAGTATACTTAAAAACTTCCTTCCAAATGTGGTAGAAAATGTGGAGGCGGTGAATGGCTGATGAATATCATAGGCTAAATTTCACAGAAATATCAAGATAATCAATAGATACATTATTAAAATTCAGAAAAAATCACTACCTTTGCACCGCTGAAAATCAGTAAAAAGGGATATTTTTACTACACAATTATTAAATTCAAAAGATGAAAAAAACAATTTTACTACTGGGAATGTTCATTTGTTTTTTAGGAAATGGGCAGACATTGCAGGAAATGGAAGAAATAGCAGAGAGCGGTGATAAAGGTGCTCAGTATCACTTAGGTCTGAAATATTACAGAGGAGAGGGAACTTATCAGAATTATGCAAAAGCAAGTTATTGGTTCGAAAAACTGGCTACACAAGGGCATAAGGATGCGCAATTCTATTTAGGGCTGATGTATTTTGATGGAGATGGAGTAGACCAAGATTATTCTAAAGCTGAATATTGGTACCAAAAATCCGCAGAACAGGGAAATCCTGAGGCTCAGCATAATTTAGGGGTGATTTACTATAAAGGAGAAGGAGTAGCCCGTAATTTTGAGAAAGCAAAATATTGGTTTGAAAGATTATCTGACCTGGGAAATGCTGATGCTCAGTTCTATTTAGGGCTGATGAACTACAAAGGGGAAGGAGTTCCTCAAAACTACAAAGATGCTAAATACTGGTATGAGAAAGCAGCAGAGCAGGGAAATGTGATGGCAAGATACAATCTGGCTTTGATGTACTATAAAGGAGAGGGAATAGAAAAAGATTATAAAAAAGCAAGATATTGGTTTGAAAGACTTGCAGAACAGGGCAGAGTAGAGGCTCAGCATAATTTGGCTCTGATGTACTACAAAGGAGAAGGTGTAGAGAAAGACTATGCAAAGGCTATGTTTTGGTTTGACAAGTTAGCAGAACAAGGAAATGCCGATGCTCAGTATAATTTAGCAGTGATGTATCATAGAGGAGAAGGAGTTTCTCAGGATTATGCAACAGCTAAACAATGGTATAAAAAATCTGCAGAACAAGGGAATACAATGGCCCAATACAATCTAGCTGCGATGTATCAGAGAGGGGAAGGAGATTCTAGAGATGAAGTGATGGCGAAGTATTGGTTCAAGAAATCTTGTGAAAACGGATACCAAGAAGCATGTAAGTATACAAGATAAAACATACAGCAAGAGTATTTACTCTTGCTTTTTTTATTTGTAAAATTTTATAAATTAGCGGAATGAATTATTTAGTAAGAGAACCTGAAAATATACATGTTCAGACTCCTATTTTAGTGTTGCTGCATGGATATGGGAGTGATGAGAAAGATTTGTTTAGTTTTACGCCTGATTTGCCTAAGGATTGGCTGATAGTTAGTTTTCAAGCACCTCATACCACGCCAAATGGAGGTTTTAGCTGGTATGATATAGATTTATTGGATAGAGAAAAATTTATAAATGTTCCACAAGCTGAAGAGTCTATAGAGTTGATTTTAAATACAATAGAAGAAATAAAGGAAAGATATAAGATTAGTGGATCAGTTAATCTATGCGGTTTCAGCCAAGGAGGAATTTTATCCTATGCTCTTGCGTTTAGGTTTCCTCAGTTGTTTCATAAAATAGCCTGTCTGAGCGCCTATCCAGAACAGAAGATTATGAAAAATCTTTTGGATAGAAAGGCTTATCAGCATCTGTTTTTCTTTGTTTCTCATGGGGTAAATGATATGGTTATTCCGCTAGAATGGGGGAAAAAGGGCGCAGAATTGCTGTATGATATGAGTATGTTTTTCTCTTTCCGCGAGTATCAGAGTGGTCATGGTGTGGATGCAAGGAATTATATGGATTTAATGGAGTTTTTTGAAAAATAAAAAAGAGGCTTTTAGGCCTCTTTTTCATATAGTTTGTTGTATAAATCAATGTATTTTTCTTTGATTATTTTTCTTCTCAGTTTCATGGTAGGAGTGAGCATTCCATTTCCAACAGTCCATACATCTGGTGTAAGTTCTATTTTCTTGATTTGCTCCCAGTTACCCAGTTTTTCGTTTAGTTTTGTGATTTCTTTTTCTATTCGTTGTTTTAGTTCGGCACTTTTTACCATTTCTTCTGGTTTAGTTCCGATGTTTACTTTATGGATTTCTGCCCATCTTTTAACAAAAGTAAAATCTGGCTGAACCAGTGCGCACGGCATTTTTTCGCCATCGCCCACTACCATTATCTGCTCTATAAATCGTGATGATTTCGCCATGTTTTCAATTACTTGCGGCGCGATGTATTTCCCACCCGAGGTCTTGAACATTTCCTTTTTTCTATCAGTAATGATAAGGAATCCTTCATCATCTATGTATCCGATGTCTCCCGTTTTGAAATATCCATCTTCTGAGAAAGCCTCTTTGGTTTGTTCAGGATTTTTGTAATAACCTTTCATTACGGAAGGCCCTTTTACGAGGATTTCTCCATCTTTATCGATTTTCACATCTAAATTATCCAAAGGCTGTCCTACGGAACCGATTTTCATCTTTTCGAAGCTGTTCACCGCTATCACAGGAGAAGTTTCGGTAAGGCCATATCCTTCGATGATAGGAATTCCCGCGGCTTGGAATTTTTTATTTAGATTTTTAGAAAGAGCCGCAGAACCAGAAATGAGCGTAATGATATTTCCGCCCAGCCCTTCTCTCCATTTGGAGAAAACAAGTTTGTCAGCTATTCTTTGTTTAAGGTTTTTAGGAGTTCCCAGCTCATAGTTTTTATTTACTCCCAGAGCCCAAAGGAAAATCATTTTCTTAAGTCCTCCTGCACTGATTCCTTTGTTGTATATTTTATCGTATACTTTTTCCAAAAGCCTTGGTACCACGCTCATGTAGTGAGGTTTTACCTCTTTCATATTATCACCTATTTTATCGATATTTTCCGCAAAATAGATAGAAAATCCACTGTATAGGTAGTATAAATATACCACCCGCTCAAAGACATGGCAGATAGGCAAGAAGCTCAAGGTTTTTATTTCCTTGTAATCTGTTTTTTTCTTTGGAATTCTGCTATCCACAGCAAGCACATTAGAAATGATGTTTTTGTGTGAAAGCATTACGCCTTTTGGTCTTCCTGTAGTTCCAGAGGTGTAGATTATGGTGGCGATATCATCTTCATTTACAAGGTCTCGCAGGTCTTCCACTTCGTATTGGTTAGAATTATCTTCACCAAGGCTTAGAATTTCTGACCAGTTGGCAGCACCTTCCACTTCATCAAAAGTGAAAATTCCCACTAATGAAGGCACTTGCTCTTTTACTCGTAATAATTTTTCGTATAAATCTTTATCCGAAACGAAACAATATTTCAGTTCAGCATTGTTGAATATATATACATAGTCCTCCTCGCTTATTGTAGGATATACAGGCACAGAGATGGCTCCTATCTGGGAAATCCCTAAGTCTGCTATGCACCATTCTGTACGGTTGTTAGTGGAAACGAGTCCTATTTTGTCTCCTTTGGTAATGCCTGATTTTAGGAGTCCTCTGGAAAATTTGTCTCCTAAATCTACAAACTGTTTAGTAGAAATTTTTTCCCATTTGCCGTCATATTTTGTAGCCAAAACATCATCTTTTGGGAATTTTTTCAAAGAGTTGTGTGCAATATCGAATAATCTTGTAATAGACATTTCTTTCAAATTTTAAGCCGCAAAAATAGTGTTTTTATTTTAAACAAAAACAGTAGAGGATTTATTCCTAATCTTCTAGGTCTGACTTTGTTTTTTCTACGAATTTTATGTTCCTCATCAGCCCAGAGAATTTGGTTCTTTTTACGGGAGATTTTCGGAATATTTCGGAGAAAATTTCTTGGGTTAAATCCTGCCAGTCGGGTTTTCTCAGTTGGCTGAATTCTTTTAAGGCAAATTTCGGTTCTGTATTTGGAGCCGCAAATCTATTCCATGGGCAAACATCCTGACAGACATCACACCCGAAAATCCAATCATCCATTTTTCCCTCAAAATAGTCTGGAATTTCGTTTTTTAGTTCTATTGTAGCGTAAGAAATGCATTTGCTTCCGTCTATAATTCGCTCATTTACAATGGCTTGTGTAGGGCACGCATCTATGCATTTTCTACAGCTTCCGCAGTGGTCTGTGGTGGCGCCGTCTTCTTCTAATTCCAAATCGCAGATGATTTCCGCCAAAAAGAAGAACGAACCGTGTTTTTTGGTAATCAGATTGGCGTTTTTCCCAACCCAGCCGATTCCTGATTTTCTAGCCCATGCTCGGTCTAAAACAGGCGCAGAATCCGTAAAAACCCTAAATCCAAATTCTCCTATTTCTTCCTGTAGTTCCGCTATCATCTGGCGTAGAATATCTTTTATCACATCGTGGTAGTCCTCGCCGTAGGCATATTTAGAGATTTTGAAATTATTTTCTGTTTCTAGTTTGTATTGAGGAAAATAGTTGTAAGACAGTGAGATAACGGACTTTGCGCCCTCTACCAGAAGTCTTGGGTCTGTCCTTTTATCAAAATAGTTTTCCATGTATGCCATCTCGCCATTGTAGCCTGCTTTCAGCCATTTTTCCAGCGCTGTAGCATCTTCTTCTAGGAAACCAGCTTTAGAAATACCACATCCCTGAAACCCGAATTTTTCGGCTTTCTGTTTGATGATTTTTGCGTATTTTTCTGCTGTTTGTACCATAATTTTCCGCGAAAGTATTGTTTTTAAATCTAAAATCCAATTTTTAGAATTAACTTTGTATAAAAATAAAAGAATGAAAAAATTAAAAATATTTTTGTTTGCATTGGTTCTTTTGTTCTTGGGAAGTGCTTATTTTATGCCGAAAGCAGAAAGTTTAGGTAAGGAAAAACACGAAATAAAAAAACAAGAGCCTAAAGATTACAAAAAATACGCAGAAGAAGCTCTTTTGTATTGTAAAAAGAATAAAATTTCCACCGAATTCTTCGTGTTGATAGACTTTTCTATCCATTCTGGGAAGAAACGAATGTTCATTTGGGATTTTAAGAAAGACAAAATTACGGATAGTTTTTTGGTAAGTCATGGATGCGGCAGCCAGCCCACGGCGAGGGATTATTCCAAGGAAAAACCTGCATTCAGCAACCAGCCGAACAGCCACAGTTCTTCACTTGGTAAGTATTGGATTGGCACGAAGAAAGTTCCCAGTCCAAGTTTTGGGGAGAAATATCTGCTCTATGGCAAGGAAACGACGAATAACAATGCCCTCAAAAGGGACATCGTGATACACCCTTGGTCTATCATTCCTGATGAAGAGCCCTATCCCAGCGGTGTTCCAGAGAGCTGGGGCTGTCCTGCGGTGTCACCTGATGTTTTCAAGGTTTTGGATGGAAAATTCCAATCCGTGGGGAAAAATATTCTTCTTTGGGCGATTTACCCTTGATGTATAAATAATTGCTCTTACAGAAATAGGATAATTTTATCTTTAAATTTGATGAATCAAAATAAAACATTAAATTCGCAGAAACAAAAAAAGTTAATCACAATGAATTATGATATTATCGTCATCGGGAGTGGTCCTGGTGGGTATGTTACAGCAATTAGAGCATCACAATTAGGTTTTAAAACTGCAATTATAGAAAAAGAAAATTTGGGTGGAATCTGCCTTAACTGGGGCTGTATCCCTACCAAAGCGCTTTTGAAATCGGCGCAGGTTTTTAAATATATCAACCACGCGGAGGATTTTGGTTTAAATAAAGTAGAGGCGAGTTTTGACTTCCCTAATGTAGTTCAAAGAAGCCGCGGTGTAGCCGAAAAAATGAGTAAAGGAGTGGAGTTCCTGATGAAAAAGAACGAAATAGATGTTATTTTCGGGACAGCCAAAGTAAAACCAGGTAAAAAAGTAGCTGTGGAGAAAGATGGAGCAGTTACAGAATATACAGCAGAACATATTGTTTTAGCGACAGGAGCTCGTTCTCGTGAGCTTCCTAATCTTCCTCAAGATGGTAAGAAAGTGATAGGATATAGACAAGCACTTACCCTTCCAAAACAGCCTAAATCTATGATAGTAGTAGGTTCTGGAGCGATAGGAGTGGAGTTTGCGTATTTCTATGCTACGCTGGGTACGCAGATTACAGTAGTAGAATTCATGCCGAACATCGTACCAGTGGAGGATGAGGATGTGTCTAAACATTTGGAAAAATCCTTTAAAAAAGCAAAAATAAAAGTAATGACCAACGCTTCTGTGGAGTCTGTGGATACCTCTGGAGATGGAGTAAAAGCACAGGTGAAGACTGAGAAAGGAGTTGTAGAATTACAAGCAGATATTCTACTTTCAGCGGTGGGAATTACAGCAAATATTGAAAACATCGGTCTGGAAGAAGTAGGCATTAAAACTGAAAAAGGCAGAGTAGTAGTGGATGAATGGTACAGAACTTCCGTGCCAGGATATTATGCGATAGGAGATATCCTTCCTACTCAGGCTCTGGCGCATGTGGCATCAGCAGAGGGAATTACCTGCGTGGAGAAAATAAAAGGACTGGATGTAGAGCGTATAGACTACGGTAATATCCCAGGATGTACATACTGCACGCCAGAGATAGCATCAGTAGGGCTTACAGAGAAGCAAGCGAAAGAAAAAGGCTACGAAATAAAAGTAGGAAAATTCCCATTCTCTGCGAGTGGAAAAGCTACTGCAAATGGAGATACAGACGGATTTGTGAAAGTGATTTTCGATGCGAAATACGGCGAATGGCTTGGCTGTCATATGATAGGAACAGGCGTTACCGAGATGATAGCAGAGGCTGTGGCAGCAAGAAAATTAGAAACCACAGGACATGAAATCCTAAAAACTGTCCATCCACACCCTACGCTTTCTGAAGCGGTAATGGAAGCTGTAGCAGCAGCCTATGGAGAGGTTATTCATATTTAATGAATGATAAAAAGATATAGACTGTCCTAAAATATGGGCAGTCTTTTTTTTTTTGTTTTTTGAGATTATTATTAGATTTGTAGTTTTATTAAGATAAAAATGAATAATAAATTAGGATTGGTGCTGTCTGGTGGCGGGACAAAGGGAGTGGCCCATGCAGGAGTACTCAAATTTCTTGAAGAAAAAGGCATTCAGCCACAGATATTGGCGGGTGCGAGTGTGGGGTCTATCGTGAGTTGTCTCTATGCGGTAGGAAAAACACCAAAGGAGATTTTGGATTTCTTTAAATCGGTGTATTTTTTCAATTGGAAACATATCGCGTTTAATAAGCCAGGGATTGTCAAGTCTGCTGTTTTTAAAATATATCTAAAACCTATTTTCGGGGAGATGAAGATAGGCGATTTTAAAAAGGAAGTGAACATCACCGCTACAGATATCGTGACTGGGGAGCTGAAAATTTTTGACAAAGAAACCAGAGTGATAGATGCCATCATCGCTTCATCTAGTTTCCCTGGGATTGCTACGCCGTATATGTTCGGCGGGGTGCTGTACAGCGATAGTGGAATCCTTAATAATTTCCCTGCGGACATCATACGAGACAGGTGTGATAAGATGATAGGCGTTTATCTTTCCTCACCGCAAGAAGTGAAACAAAAGCAGATGAATACCATAAAATCCGTTACTTATCGGGCGTTTGACCTGCTGTCTCATAGGGTAGAAACTTACAAATTTGCTTATTGTGACTGGCTTATAGATTCTCTGAAATTATCTAATTACAGCACCTTCGAGACTAAAAAGAGTAAAATGGATGAGATTTTCCAAATAGGATACGAGGAGGCGAGAGATAGTTTTGATAAAGGTTTATTCGGATAGGAGGGGGATTTTTTTGATTTATTTTTATTCATAAAATTAATTGGAAAAACAGATTGGTAATACTTTTATTATTCCCATACTAAAAACTATAAATTAAATAATCATGGATGATATATTAGAAGGATTTTTGTGGATATTTTTCTATTTTTTCCTCTTTTTATTAGGAGTTTATGGTGCTTATCTAAAATTATATGATAAAAATAGCTGGTTATATAAAGAGTCCCAACAGGAAAAGTGGCCTTATAATTTCGATAGCCAAAGTTCATGGAGAATAATTTTATTACTTATTATTGGGGGAGGGGTAGCTTTTTTAGCTGGTTTAATTGGAATAATATCAGATATTATAAAGAAATAGATACTCTCAAGAAACATAATGAATGAGTTATTAAAATATGTTTTAATTTGTGTGGTAAGTTTTATTATATCTTTTGTAGGCTTTTGGGGAGCGTATTTAAAATTATATGATAAAAACAGTTGGTTGTATAAAGAGTCTGAAGGAAAAAATTGGTTATATGATTTAAGTGGTATGAGGTCGTGGGGTTTAATTTTTGCCATGATTGTTTGGATAATTGGATTTTATACTTCTCTATATGAAATCATAGCTAAGTTGATAGAGCTATTTAAAAAATAATATACAAAAATGGTAATTCTAATTTTAGAATTACCGTTTTTTTTATTTAGATAAAATATCTTCCTGTCTATCGATGGACTCTTGATGTATGGCTTTGAATATTCTGAGAATCAGCTCTTCCGAAAGATTTTTTTCTTTTCCGAGGATTTTCATGCGTTCTATTATTTCGTTCCAGCGTTTGTTTTGGAGGACAGATATATTTTTTTGTTTTTTGAGTTTGCCGATATTGTCAGTGATTTCCATTCTTTTTCTTATCAAATCCAGCAGCTGCTCATCCAGAATGTCAATTTGTGAACGGAGGGTTTTTAGTTGTATCTGAAAATCAATTTCTTCCGTATTCTCTCTGCGAAGAACCAGTTTTTGCAGCATCTCCGAAAGTGTCTCTGGCGTAATCTGCTGCTGGGCATCGCTCCATGCTTTCTCTGGGGAACAGTGGGACTCTATCATCAGCCCATCAAAGTTGAGGTCTAATGCAGTTTGTGAAATTTCGCCTATCAGTTCTCGGTTTCCTGAGATGTGCGAGGGGTCGCAGATGATGGGCAGATTTGGGAAAATATTTTTCAGTTCTATCGGAATCTGCCATTCAGGAATGTTACGGTATTTAGATTTTTCATAAGAAGAAAATCCACGATGTACAGCACCAAGTTTCTCTATACCAGCCATTTTAAGCCGTTCCAGAGCTCCTATCCACAGAGCGAGGTCAGGATTTACAGGGTTTTTGACACGTACTATTTTGTCAGTTCCTTTTAGTTCATCGGCTATTTCTTGGACAATGAACGGATTTACCGTAGTTCTAGCACCTATCCAAAGCAAATCTACATCGTATTCCAGTGCTAGTTTTATATGGTCTCGGTTGGCTACTTCGGTGGCGGTTTTCAGTCCTGTGATTTCTTTTACTTTTTTCAGCCAATTCAGCCCGATTTCTCCCACGCCCTCAAAACCACCTGGGCGCGTTCTGGGTTTCCAGATGCCAGCTCGGAAGAAGTCTATTTCGCTGTTTTTTAGGCTTTTGGCTATTTTCAGCATTTGCTCCTCGGTTTCAGCACTACAAGGGCCAGTGATGATGAGAGGTCTGCTGAGCTTCAAGTCTTTCAGCCATTGGTTGGAATAATCCTGTTTAGTCATTCTTTTTTATTCCTTATTTAAAAATTTTAAAAATTTGCCCACTGCTTCAGACCTGTGGCTGATGCTGTTTTTTTGTCTTGGAGGCATTTCGGCAAAAGAAATTTCATAGCCTTTTGGAATGAAAATAGGGTCGTACCCAAAGCCTTTTTCGCCTCTTTTTTCTTTGGAAATAGTGCCGTATACTCTGCCTTCGAAATAGTTTTCACCTGTTTCATCCACCAGACACATTACTGTGATGAAATACGCCTCGCGGTCTTCTATATCCTGCATTTCGGTGAGGACTTTTTGGATATTTGCCTCAAAATCATGTTTCCCTGCATACCTTGCCGAAAAAATCCCTGGTCTTCCGTCCAAAGCTGGGATAACCAGACCGCTGTCATCTCCTACGCTTGGTTTTCCTGTTTTCTCAAAACAATATTTAGCCTTGATAAGGGCATTTTCGTGAAAGGTAGTTCCGTTTTCTTCGATTTCATCAAAGAGCTGATAATCAGTAAGGCTGGTAACATGATATTTTTCGCCTAAAATTTCTTGGATTTCATCTTTTTTATGCTCGTTGTGCGTGGCAAGTAGTATTTCCATATATTTAGTAAAACAATCTTTTGTGTGGTTATTCACTTAATGATAAAACCACGATTTTTAATTTAAATCTCGGCTTTATTTAAAAATGGTGTAGTGGCAGGAACTTTTTTTAGTTTTACCAGCTACACCTTGGATTTTGTATAAATTTAATTAGTTAAAAGCCTCGATGATTTTAGAAAAATCTTCTATTTTTAGCGATGCGCCACCGATAAGTCCACCATCTATATCAGGCTGCGAGAAGATTTCTTTTGCGTTGTCTGGCTTTACCGAACCTCCGTAGAGAATGGAGATTTCGTCTGCGGTGTCTTTTCCGTATTTCTCAGCGATAAGGTTTCGGATGAAAGCGTGGATTTCCTGCGCCTGTTCTGGCGTAGCAGTTTCTCCTGTTCCGATAGCCCAAACAGGTTCGTAAGCGATAACCACTTTTTTGATTTCCTCCGCAGAAAGTTCAAAAAGCGCTGTTTCGGTTTGTTTTTTTACTATATCGAGATGCTGTCCAGCTTTTCTTTGTTCCAAAGTTTCTCCATTGCAGTAGATAGGCGTAAGTCCTGCATTCAGTAGGTTTTTTACTTTTTGTGCTGCATGGTTGTCGGTTTCGTTGTGGTATTGTCTTCTTTCGGAATGGGCTACGATGCTTCCGTTTAGTCCAGCAGATTTTATCATTTCTACAGAAATTTCACCAGTGTAGGCACCTTTGTCGTGCTCGGAAATATCTTGCGAAAAGACTTTTACTTCATCATTCGCAAAAATATTTTTAGCTGTGGTCAGATACAGACTCGGTGGAGCGATATACACCTCGCAGTTGGTTTTGTTATTCTTTTTGTATTCGGCTAACTGAAGCATAAGGGCTTCTGCTTCTTGGAAATTTTTGTTCATTTTCCAGTTTCCAGCGACGATGTTTTTTCTCATAATTATTTTATTTATTGTTATTAATCAGTTTTAATATTTTTATTTTCAAAGAAAATGCTTTTTATATAGTATGTTTTCACATTTTTGCCTCTTTTTTGTGCAGGGATGAACTTTGGCAGGAGGCTGATAATTCTTTCCGCTTCTTTTTTGAGCGTTTCGTTTTCACTTCTGCTGAAAAGCACCTCCACTTCGCCTGTTTTATCAATCCTGAAAGCTACATACACTTTATACACTTTGCTTTTTTCGGCATCAATATTATTTGGGTTAAAATGTATCTTCACATGCTGTTCCAGTTGGTCTTGGAAGCATTTTCTCTTGTTAATATTATCCTTGCATACCTCAAAAATGGGCGGTTCATCTACTTGTATAATGAGATAATCTCTGCTTTCATCCAGTTCCTCATCCAGTTCCTCATCAGCTTTGGGAAGCTTGCAATGTGGAAGTTCTACAGGAAGATAGTAGCTGTAGGGAAGTGACGGGCTTTTCTTTGTTTTATGGCGTTTTTTGTAGGATTTCTTACCTTTTTTCTGAGCCTGCACATGGGCTGAAAATCCTAAAAACAAAATAATGAGTAAAAATGACCAAAACCTTTTCATAGCAGTTAGTTTTATTTTTAATGAAATTCTGTATTTTCTGCTTTTAAATACCAGCTTTTTTCCTTGACTTAATCCAGTTTCCAGATGTTTTTCATGAGTTTATAGAACTGATGTTCACGCTCAGTCACCTGCTCATCGGCTTTGATGAGTGTTTTTGCAAATTCGGCGAAGTTTTTTCTTTCCTCCTCGGTAGAATCATCATAGAAACAGCGCGCATGGAACTCAAAATGGTCTTTCCACTCTTCTGGCTGCAGGGAAGCGATGACTTCCAGCTCGTTATCCAGATTGATTCTGAACGGAAATTCCTCCGACAGGTATTCTTGTATTTTTAGTCCTTCTTTTGGAGAAAATTCGTGGTCTACAGCCGAAAGAATCATCAATAAATGGTAGCCTGCAATGGGTTTGTTTGATTTTTGCATAAATAAAAGATTTAATAAAATTTCTAAAAACTGGGAAAACAGAAAAGTCTAAAATCCCAAAAACTTTTGGCTAAAATACAAAAATTAACTTTAATTTTAATAACTTTATCGCTTTAAAAAAGTTAGATTTATGAGGATAATAAAATTGTTGTTTTTGTTTTCAGTGTATTTTGCTTTTGGTCAAAATTTTACAAAAAAAGACACGCTGCTTGGGTCTAATACTGCATATCGTGATTTTTGGGATGTACAAAGATATGATGTGAAAGTGGAACCCAACTACGAACAAAAAAGCCTGAAAGGAAGCAATAAAATAACATTCAAGGTAACAAAGTCTGTGAGAAATCCTGTTTTTCAGATAGATTTACAGCAACCGATGAAGTATGACAGCATTCGCTCTAGTTTTAAAATAAAATCTACAAGAGTGGATGGCAATTTCATTTTTTTAGAAACGAAAGAGAGTTTTAAAAAAGGGCAGACGCATACTTTGGAAATAGATTTTAGCGGAAATCCTATCATTGCTAAAAATGCGCCTTGGGATGGCGGCTGGGTTTTCACACAAGATGAAAAAGGAAATCCGTGGATGTCTGTAGCCTGCGAAGGTATAGGGGCGAGTGTATGGCTTCCAATAAAGGAATACTGGGGCGATGAGCCAGATATGGGAATGACCCTCGCTATCACTACTCCGAAAGATTTGGTGGGAGTAGGAAATGGGAAATTAGTAGAATGGAGCGTTAAAAAGGACAAAAACATCTTTACTTGGGAAGTCAAAAATCCTATAAACTCATATAATATCATTCCTTACATCGGGAAATATGTTCATTTTTCTGATGAATATTTGGGTAAGAGGGGAATGCTAACTTTGGACTATTGGGTTTTGGATTATAATTTAGAAAAAGCCCAAAAGCAGTTCCAGCAGGTAAAACCTATGCTCAAAGCTTTTGAACATTGGTTTGGTGGGTATCCTTTCTATAAAGATGGTTACAAACTGGTAGAATCTCCATATTTGGGAATGGAGCACCAGAGCAATGTAGCGTATGGAAATGGCTATCAGAATGGTTACTATGGAAGGGATTTGTCGGGAACTGGAGTGGGTATGTATTGGGATTTTATCATCGTTCACGAAAGCGGACACGAATGGTTTGGAAATAATATCACTGCTCAAGACAAAGCTGATATGTGGATACATGAGGCGTTTACGACTTATTCAGAAGTCCTATTCACAGAAAATTATATGGACAAAAACGCTGCAAATACTTATATAAAGGGACTTAGAAGAAATATTCTGAATGATGAACCTATCATAGGTGTGTATGGTGTGAGAAAAACGGGTAGTACAGACCAATATATAAAAGGAGCAAATATGATACACACCATCAGGCAGGTTATCAATAATGATGAAAAATTCAGACAAATTTTGCTGGGAATGAATACAGATTTTTATCATAAAATAGTGACTTCCAAACAGGTAGAGGATTATATCAGCAAAAAAGCAGGAATAGATTTTTCGCTTGTTTTTGATCAGTATTTGAGAACGACACAGATCCCACAACTGGAATATGAGCAAAAAGGAAATCAGCTGAAATTCCGCTGGAATAATACGATAAAGAATTTCAGAATGCCTGTGAAACTAAAAAGTCATTCTACGCATATAGCTCCTACTCAGGAATGGCAGACTATCACTTTGGCTAATGATAAGGCTGTGGAAATAGATGACAACTATTATATAGAAGTTTTGAAAAAATAAGAAATCCCCTTTTATGGGGATTTTTTTATAATATTATTTTTGTTTTCTTAGTTTTTCTAATTCCAAAGATATGTCACTGTAGTTTAGGGTTTTATCTTGCATTATAGCTGAAATCAGTTTTTTTTCTTCCTCATTTGCGCCCAACTGGTTTAGAATGTTGAATAAATGCATTTTCATGTGTCCTTTTTGGATACCTGTGGTAACCAGCGAGCGAAGTGCAGCGAAGTTCTGAGCCAAGCCAGATACTGCTAGAATACTCATAAGTTCCTTTGCATCAGGTTTTCCTAAAAGAGCCAAAGAGAATTTTACCAATGGATGAAGGCTCGTGAGTCCTCCTACAACTCCCACAGAAATAGGCAGTTCTATCCAAAACCGAAATATTCCGTTTTCTATCGTGCAGTGGCTTAGTGAGCTGTACTTACCGTTTTTACTTGCATAGGCATGCACGGAGGCTTCCACTGCCCGAAAGTCATTTCCTGTTGCGATGACCACTGCATCCACACCGTTCATAATACCTTTATTATGCGTGGTTGCTCGGCAGGTGTCTATCTCTGCTATCGTTACCGCTTGTTTGAATTTCCATGCAAATTCTTCTGGTGCGATGCCGTCATTATTCCCTAATTCTTCTATTTTACAAGAAACTTCTGCTCTTACTAAGCATTCAGGAGTGTAGTTGGACAGAATATTCATGATGATTTGCAGGGAGTTTTTTTCTTCTTCGTTGAAGATTTCTGACTCAAAAATATCTTCTTTCAATGTCTTTCCAAACACTTCCAAACACGAATTGATGAAATTCGCTCCCATCGAATCCCGAGTATCAAAACTCGCCTTGATTTGATAATAATTCTCTAATTCATCAGTTTTGTCAATGAGGCTAATGCTCAGGATTCCGCCGCCTCTCTTGCGCATATTCGCAGTGATGTCCTGTGTGGCTTCGAATAATTTTTCTTTTAAAGTCAAATCAAAGAACTGGAATAATTTTTCCTTGTTTCCATTAAAAATAAAATGTGTATGCCCGAGTTTTTCCGTGTTGATAATGGTCGTTTGGAATCCGCCTCTCTCCATCCAGAATTTGGCTGCTTTGGCTGCTGCTGCCACTACCGAACTCTCTTCCACGGCCATAGGGATGGCGTATAGTTTCCCATTAATCAGGAAGTTAGGAGCGATTCCGTAGGGTAGATAAAAGTTAGAAATGGTATTTTCAGAGAATTCATCATGGAGCTTTTGCAACTCTAAATTTTCGTTCCAATACTGCTTTAAAACATGCTCAAAATCAATGTTATTTTCCAAATATTCATGGATGAGCCAGTCTATTTTTTCTTGTTTCGGCAGCTTGGAAAAACCATCTATGGGGCGTTTCATTGTATGTGATTTTTTAAAATCCAAAGATACAAAAATAGACAATAAAAGAAATTTGTAAAAAATAGAATTGATTATCAGTGTTTTGTAATTAATTTAGAAAAAAAATAGAAAATATTTTTGTGATTAATGATAAAGTCTGTATATTTGCACCACTTAAAACGGAAGACCCATGGTGTAACGGTAGCACACCAGATTTTGGTTCTGTTTGTCGGGGTTCGAATCCCTGTGGGTCTACAATCAATTTTAGCAACTACTTATAAATCAAGTAGTTGCTTTTTTATTTTTGCTAATTTTAGGGCTTTGGTCACGATTTTGGTCACGGTAATTTTAAATTCTATTCATATTGAATTTCTTTAAGAGATAATGAATCATTCTTTGTGAAAATAGAAAAAATATTCATTTCTTTAAATAATTAATTACAAAAGTGAAATTCTAATTTTCTACCCGATAAATTTTAAAATAAAAACTAACTATTAAAAGGGGGATACAAAAAAAATCACATTTCACATATGCAAAATAGGTATAGTAAGGAGACATCAACCTCTATTTTACAATAAAAAATAATTATGTAAAATATTGAATTGACATGGGGAATATTTATATTTAATTTCTATTGTAAAGAAAAAAAGACCATGTTAAAGTTTATTATTTAACACGGTCTTATATTTTTTATTTTAAAAGGCTTATACCTGAGTATTGTCAGGTTCAATCTCGTGAGCCTCAACTTCTATTATCCCACGCTTTACCTTGCCTTCAAAAGAGACAAAATAAATGCCCTTATTTGGTGTCCATTCCATACAGAAAAGCTCTGATGGACTGTTAAAGCCATTTCGTTTGATGTGATACAAAGCCCATTCCTTTGATTTTTCACTTCCTGCAAGACCACTTTCTACAAATTCTCCATTGTTTACAATTAAAAAAGAATCTGCTGTTTTTCCTGTAGGAAGAACTGTAACTGCACCATTCGTTTCGAATAATACATCCTCAACATCAAACATTGAGAAAATACCCTTTTGTCTTAACAACATACGAAATTGTTCCATTTCAAGGCTATTTCTTTTGAAGTTTCCAAAGTTTATAATTCCTTTTTTAACAAGAAAATCACTCTTTCCCTTAATAAGATGTCTCATATATGCAGAACGCATCGCAAAACGAACGAGCATATTGAAGCCAGTCCACACAATCAAGGCAAATATAATATGCAACATTGACATATCTGGATTATACAATACACCACCAACTAATGCACCAATAACAAAGGCACTTACAGTGTCAAGTGGAGTTATTTGTGCCATCTGTGCTTTACCTGTGATTCGCAGAAAAGCCAAAATTCCTATCATGCCCGTAACTAGTTTTAGAGTGATACTTATATAGGGCTGTAATAATTCTATAATAATACATTACTTTTAATAATATCGCGAAATTAAAATTATAATCTAATAACAACAATATTTTTTTAGGAAAATATAATATTAATATTAATACTGCACTTTTCTCATTTTAAATGATATTTATTAAGAATATCGTACAAATTGCTACCATTAGATGTTAATTTTTGATTTATGGTGTGATCTTGTGAATATATATTATTACTTTTGTATCTAAAACTAAAAATGTTGTATACAAGGGCTTTAATAACAGCTTTTTTATTCTGTTTTTCTTCAATTAAAAAATTAGAATAGGTAAAAAAATATAACCTTTGGGTAGGTAATTTATTTTATCGTTTATGAACTGCGTAGTTGTCAATATTTTTATTTTACATAAGATATAAAAAGTCTAGTTTATTACATAAAAAACAAGACAAAATTCATTGTGTTCTTGTTCTAATTTTTTACTCATTTCCTCTATTTCTTCTATTTCTTCTTGTAATGCTTTTAATTGTTCTGATTGTAGATCGTATTTTTGCAATTTCTCATTTCTTAATTTTATATTTTCTTGTCTTAACCGCTCATGTTCACTGGTTGGCTTGAAATAAGTTTTTTAATGTTTTTTGAGAAAGACAAAGAACAAATATTTATTAAATTTGGAGATGTAAAGGAATTGTATGCTGACTCATTTTTTTCATTTTATAATAAAGAAAACTTGTAGTACATTTTGATACATAAGGGAATAAAAGTGTTTATAAATTTTAGCAAGGAAATGATTTTTAATTCATCAGAAATCATTATTTTTGACATCAAAATATAAACTATGAATTCTTACAAAAATCCTCTTGAAGAGCGCTATTCTAGCGAGGAGATGCTTTATAATTTTTCACCTGAAAATAAGTTTCGCACTTGGAGACAGCTTTGGATTGCTCTTGCCGAAATTGAAAAAGATTTAGGATTAGATATTTCTGATGAGCAGATAGCACAGCTCAAAGAACAAGCCCAAAATATAGATTTCGCTAAAGCAGCTGAATACGAAAAGAAATTCCGCCATGATGTGATGGCGCATGTGCATACTTACGGAGATGCGGCTCCTTTGGCGAAGGGAATCATCCACCTTGGGGCTACTTCTGCGTTTGTGGGGGATAATACTGATTTGATTCAAATTCGTGATGGACTGCTCATTATCCGCAAACAGCTGGTGAATGTTATCAAAAAATTGTCCGATTTCGCACTGAAATATAAAGACCTTCCTACGCTTGGTTTTACGCACTTTCAGCCAGCGCAGCTCACTACCGTGGGGAAGCGTACTACACTTTGGCTGCAGTCTCTTCTTTTGGATTTTGAAGAATTAGAATTTTTCTTGGAAACCCTCAGATTTAGAGGCGTGAAAGGAACTACAGGAACGGCAGCCAGCTTTTTGGAGCTTTTCAGTGGAGATTATGCCAAGGTAAAACACTTGGACAAGGAGCTTTCCAGAAGATTTGGTTTTGAAAAAGTTTTTGGCGTTTCGGGGCAGACTTATGATAGAAAAATCGATGCAAAAGCTGCAACTTTGCTCTCGAATATCGCTCAATCGGCACATAAATTTACCAATGACCTTCGCTTACTTCAGAATTTGAAAGAAATAGAAGAGCCTTTTGAGAAAAGCCAAATTGGGTCTTCGGCAATGGCTTACAAACGAAACCCGATGCGTTCTGAAAGAATAGGGGCTCTCGCTAAATTTGTAATGTCCGTTTCTTCAGGTTCTGTGATGGTAGCCTCTACGCAGTGGTTTGAGCGTACGCTGGATGACTCTGCGAATAAGCGACTTACGATTCCTCAGGCATTTTTAGCAGTGGATGCTATTTTGCTTATTTGGAACAACATCATGGATGGGCTTGTGGTTTATGAAAACCGCATCAGAAAGCATATTATGGAGGAACTTCCGTTCATGGCTACAGAATACATCATCATGGAAGAGGTGAAAGCAGGGGGCGACCGACAGGAAATCCACGAAACTATCCGCCAGCACTCTATGGAGGCAAGTAAAAAAGTGAAAATGGAAGGAAAGGAAAACGACTTGATAGAGCGCATTATGAACGATAATTCGCTCAAAATGGACAAATCTAAAATCATGGAAGTTCTCGATCCAAAAAACTTCATCGGATTTGCGCCAGTGCAGACAGAGGAATTCATTAAGAATGAAGTTCAGTCGATTTTGGATAAATATCAAGACCTTGTGGGGCTGAGTGTAGATTTGAAAGTTTAAGCTAAATAAAGATATTTCATTTACTAATTTTTTTAATTAATACTGATAGAATTTTTGTGTTTTTAAGTTCTATTTTAGGGAAATTCCCTGCTGGTTTCGGCAGGGAATTTCTTTTTTAGCTCAAATTTTATTTCCAAAGAAAAGTCGCTTGGTTTCTTCGCTCATATTTTTCGCTAAATATATACTATCTTTGCCGTTATGAATCAAGATACGATATGCGCCCTTGCGACTGCCGATGGGGTGGGAGCGATAGGCATCATCCGTGTTTCGGGGCAGGATGCTCTGGCGGTGGTCAATAGAATTTTTGAAGGGAAAAACTTGGAAAAAGTGCCGACTCACACGGTGCATTATGGCTTTGTGAAAGATGGCGAAGAGGTAATAGATGAGGTGATGGTCTCTGTGTTCCATGCGCCAAGGACTTTTACGGCGGAAAATTCGGTGGAAATTTCTTTTCATGGTTCGCCACATATTGCAAAAAAAATCTTGGAAGTTCTGCTGAAAAATGGCGCGAGAACCGCCAAAGCAGGGGAGTTTACCATGAGAGCCTTTATGAACGGGCGTATAGACCTTTCTCAGGCGGAATCCATTGCTGACCTTATTGCTTCCGAAAATGAGGCTTCGCGAAAGGCTGCCCTTGAGCAGCTGAAAGGTGGAATTTCTAAGGAAATAGCTGTGCTGAGAGGCGATTTGCTGAATTTTACTTCGCTTATCGAACTGGAACTTGATTTTACTGAAGAAGATGTGGAATTTGCTGACCGCTCGGCGCTGATGGGACTTATTGCTAATCTTAAAACCAAGTTGGGCAGTCTTATTGATAGTTTTCAGTATGGGAATGCAGTGAAAAACGGCATCAATGTGGCGATAATCGGAAAACCTAATGCGGGTAAATCTACTCTGCTGAACGCACTTTTGAAAGAGGAAAGGGCGATAGTGAGCGATATAGCAGGGACTACCCGTGACACGATAGAGGAGGT
>CAUQSG010000015.1:0-28782 GCA_963520725.1 uncultured Flavobacteriaceae bacterium
CTTTTCCTAGTACTGATGAACGAAGTTACATTACTATTAGAAGCTGGTTTCACTACTTCTGTAACTTTTTCTGGTTCTGCTTTTGGTTTTTCACTGTCTGCTACATCTTCTGTTGCAGAAACATTTTCCTCTTCTTGAACAGGTTTATTCTGAGAAGAATAGAAATCTACAGGATTTTTATAAACTTCCACTTGCTCATCCTTTTCAGTGTTTTCTGTTTCAATAGGTTTTTGATAAATATCCACAGGAGAATAAGCTGATTTTTGCTCTTCTTGTGTATCAGAAACAGGCTTTTTAGAAGCATAAAAATCAATGTTTGTTCCTCTTGTTTCATTTTCAGTTGAACTTTCTGAAGAGTAATTATTTTCTTTTTGCGCAGGAGTTTCTTCTACGAAACCAGTTTGTTTTCTAGTGTAAAAATCAATCGTTGTTTCTCTTTCTTCGTTTTCAGCTGTTTTTTCTGAAGAGTAAATATCTTCTTTTTGTACGGAAGTTTCCTCTATGGATTTAGTTTGTTTTTGAGCATAAAAATCAATCGTTGTTTCTTTTGCTTCATCTTCAGCTGAGCTATCAGAAACAGGTTTTACAGAATAAAAATCTTCTTTTTGTGCAGGAGCTTCCTCTACTGGCTCTGCTTGTTTTTTAGCATAAAAATCAACAGTTGTTTCTTTTACCTCATTTTCCTCAACTGGTTTTGCTGAAGAGTAGTAATCTTCTTTTGGTGCAGAAGTTTCCTCTACGAAACCAGTTTGTTTTCTGTTATAGAAATCAATCGTTGTTTCTTTAGGCTTTTTCAGGTTAAATGTACTTGGACTAGCCAATTCTTCTGCGGAAAACCTCTCTTCTTCAACAATAGGTTCAGCTTCAATTTCAACCTCAACCTCAACTTCTTTTTCTTCTATTATTTCTATTGGCGAGATTTCCTCAGCTTTAACTTCCTCAACTGCAATTTCTTCTTTTTCCGTTTCGCTGATTGTTTCAACGGCTTTAACAGGCTCTACATCTTCTTCTTTTCCAACGATAGAAGGCTCTTCCGTTGCTGTTCCAGATTTTAGTTTTGCCATTTCAGTAGCGATGTATTCATCGATGGCAAGTTTTTTTTGTTCATACTCACTTCTTTCTAGAGAAGTGGCGCTATACTGAGGTTCTTCTACAGGCGAAACTTCTGGTATAGAAGGAGTTTCGATATTTGTTGCTTGTTGTTCCTCGTTTGTATTTTCTTCTACAAAAGATACTGGTTCACTGATTTCCACAGATTGTGTTTCAACAACTAAATCAGTATTTTCCACAACTTCCTCTTCAGTGTGAAGAAGAGTTTCTTTTATTTTAAATTCTTGAATTTCAGGTGTTTTTGTAGTAAATTCTGTTTTGAAAGGAATCGGACTTTCTGCCAAGGCAGCAGCCCTGTTTTCATTGGTTTTGTTAATCAAATTGTACAAAATTCTCTTGTCTGTCGTATAGGCAGCTGTTTTTGCTAATTCTTTTGGGAAATGTTCATTATAAAAACGATGAACACCCAAAAGATAAATAGCCCTCAAACTCTGCATATAAGGGAATTTTTCTATTTCTGTTTCCAATAAGTTTAAATCCTCTACCCTAAGAGTTTCAGGGTTTTTTATAAGGTCTATTATTCTTGTTTCCATTACCAATTTGCTACAATTTCATTAAAAATCTGGTTAATAATTCTTTCATTCACTATTCGTACTTGGCTGCTTTCTATAGCATTGATATCCAAATCACTACTAAAGGTAGCCTCTCCAGAAAAAGTTTTGTTAAAGTTTTTCTCAGGCTCTATTTTATTTTCATAATTTACATGTACAGTAATCGTAAGTTTGTTTTGTGCAGCCTCCGTTGCCCCTATCGTAGTAGAGGAAATAGATGTCGGCGTGATGCTGTAATCTGAGATATAGCCTTCTATCAGGATATCAGGGTTTTCAGAAGTTCCTTTGAGGGAGGTTCTCTGCAAAAACATATTTTGTAATGCCATCGTGAAATCTTGGCTCAAATCAGAATTTACCAAAGCAGCATTGTTCGGAAAATTTTTGATTAAAATGGTTTTCGTTTCAGGACTGAGCGAAGACCCTGTGAAGCTGTAGCACGAGGAAAGGGCTATTCCCACGGCAGCTGTCATCAGGACGATTTTTAGTTTTATTTTAGTTAAAAAAATTCCCATCAGTCTTCCAAATTATATTGTTTTATCTTTCTATAAAGCGTTCTCTGCGAAATACCGAGTTCATCCGCTGCCTTGTTTCTTCTTCCGTTGTGTTTTTCCAAAGCTTTTATGATGAGGTCTCGCTCATTATTCTGCAAAGATAAAGATTCTGGCTGAGCTTCTTCTAATTCTATGTCCTCTATATTGTTATAATTTTCCATATCAGACCTTGTGATGATGGTCGGATTTTGTATTTCTGCCGGCGGTGTTTCGAAATAAAGGAGCGAACTAGGGTTTGCTGATGATACATCTGGCGTGTAAATTCTATTGATTAGATTCTGTTCGTGCATAGAAAACTCTCCTGCTCCTCGGTTTTTGATAAGTTCCGAAGTCAGAGATTTCAAATCATTGATATCATTTCTCATATCAAAGAGAATTTTATACATAATTTCCCTTTCTGAACTGAAATCAGAATTATTATTCGTTTTAGAATGATTAGAAACAGCAGGAAGTCTGTTGTCCGCAGGGATATATTCAGCAAGTCTTTCCGCGTTAATGGTTCTGCTCTGCTCTACCACGGTCATCTGCTCCACCAAATTTCTCAGCTGGCGGACATTCCCAGGGAATGAATAGCCTTCCAAATACCGCACTGCATCTTCGGTGAGGGTTAGTTCCGGCATTCTGTATTTTTCGGCAAAGTCTATAGCAAATTTTCTAAATAATAAATGAATATCGCCTTTTCTCTCGCGGAGTGGCGGCATATCCACCTGAACGGTATTTAGTCTGTAATACAAATCCTCACGGAATTTCCCTTCCTGAATGGCATTCATCATATTTACATTCGTTGCCGCTACTATTCTTACATTGGTTTTTTGGATTTGCGAGGAACCAACTTTCATAAATTCTCCACTTTCCAAAACACGAAGCAAACGAACCTGCGTCTGCAAAGGAAGTTCGCCCACCTCATCCAAGAATATAGTACCACTATCTGCCACCTCGAAATAACCTTTCCTCGTGCTGGTTGCTCCCGTAAAAGCGCCCTTCTCATGCCCAAAAAGCTCCGAATCTATCGTTCCCTCTGGGATAGCACCGCAGTTTACCACGATGTAGGGCTGGTGTTTGCGCTTGGATTCGGAGTGGATGATTTTTGGGATAAATTCCTTTCCTGTACCACTTTCTCCGATGACCAAAACCGAAATATCCGTAGGAGCTACCTGTATCGCTTTTTCCAGCGCTCTGTTTAGCGCGGGATAATTTCCGATAATACCGAAGCGGTTTTTTATGTTTTGTAAGTCAGACATTTTTGAAGTTAAATTAACTTTAATATTTAAATTAAACCACTCTTCCAATGAGTGTTCCCTGTGTACTGTCATAGGCATATACAGAGACTGTATCACCTATCTTTTGGTCATCTTGTTTGTCAAAAACTACCACTACATTTTGGGAATTTCGGCCTCTCCATTGGTTAGGGTCTTTTTTAGAAGTTCCTTCTATCAGCACCTCGTGGTTTTTGCCTATATATCCTTTCATTCTCATGGTGGAAAGTTCGCCCTGCAAGGCAATCACCTCGGAGAGTCTGCGCTGTTTTACATCAGCTGGGACATCGTCCTTCATCTTCTTGTGTGCAGGTGTTCCCGGTCTTTCTGAATAGGCGAACATGTAGCCGTAGTCGTATTCCACCTCTCTCATTAGGGAAAGTGTATCTTGGTGGTCTTGTTCTGTTTCTCCACAGAAACCTACTATCATATCCTGTGAAAAAGCAATATCTGGAACGATTTTTTTCGCTTCTTTTATTAAATCTAAATATTCTTGGCGGGTGTGCTGGCGGTTCATGGCTTTCAGCATGTTATCGCTTCCGCTTTGTACGGGTAAATGCACATATTTACAAATGTTGTCATATTTTGCCATCATACGGAATACATCCAGACTCATATCCTGTGGATTGGAAGTCGCAAAACGAATTCTCATCTCAGGAACAGCCTGTGCTACCATTTCCAGCAGCTGTGCGAAATGCAGGGCAGTTGCCTTTTGCATCTCGGAAGCTTTGTCAAAATCCTTTTTCGCACCGCCACCATACCAAAGGTAGGAATCTACATTCTGTCCAAGGAGAGTGATTTCCTTATAACCATTTTCCCAAAGTTCTTTGCACTCGTTGATAATAGAATGAGGGTCTCGGCTTCTTTCCCTTCCACGAGTGAAAGGCACGATGCAGAAAGTACACATATTGTCGCATCCACGGGTAATTGTCACGAAAGCAGTTACGCCATTTCCACTCAGACGCACAGGACTGATGTCAGCATAAGTCTCTTCTTTGGAAAGAATCACATTGATGGCATCACGCCCTTCCGAAGTTTCTTTCAAAAGGTTAGGTAGGTCTCGGTAGGCATCTGGCCCAACGACCAAATCCACCAAATGTTCTTCCTCCAAAAGTTTGGTTTTCAATCGCTCCGCCATACATCCTAAAACACCTACGGTGAGGCTTGGCTTTGTTTTCTTTAGCGTTTTGAACTGTGAAAGTCGCATTCTTACCGTCTGCTCCGCTTTTTCCCGAACTGAGCAGGTATTAAGTAAAATCAAGTCGGCTTCCTCCAAAACCGTAGTAGTATTGTAGCCGTTTTTTTGTAAAATGGAAGCTACGATTTCAGAGTCAGAAAAATTCATCTGACAGCCATAGCTTTCCAAAAAAAGTTTTTTAGTATTTCCTTCAAGGTCTGCGATTGCATAGGCTTCACCTTGGCGTGTTTCATCTATGTACTTCTTCTCCACATTCTAATTTTTTACGAAGATATAAAATTTCTGCCAAATTGACAGATTTAAGTTGGAAATTTTCTATTCCCAAAAATATTTTACTTACAGAACTTCTATTTGATTTTTTAATAAATCTTCAAAAACTTCTCTTTTTCTGATAAGGTGTGCTTTGTCATTTAGCCAAAGAACCTCGGCTGGTTTTAGTCTGGAATTAAAGTTAGAACTCATCTCAAAACCATACGCGCCTGCATTTCTGAAAACCAGAATATCTCCCTCACGGACTTCATTGAGTTTTCTATCCCAAGCAAAAGTGTCTGTCTCACAGATATTTCCCACCACGGTGTAGATTCTCTCCGTTCCTGTAGGGTTAGACAGGTTTTCTATGATGTGGTAGGAATCATAGAACATGGGTCTGATGAGGTGGTTAAACCCAGAATTTACTCCCACGAAAACCGTAGCAGTAGTTTGTTTAATAACATTGGCATTTACCAAGAAATGTCCAGATTTTCCCACTAAATATTTCCCTGGCTCGAACCAAAGTTCCAGCTCTTTATTGTTTTCTTTACAGAAGCTAAGGAAAGCATCTTCCACTTTTTTACCAAGTAAAGCGATGTCCGTTTCCATATCATCTGAGTGGTAAGAAATTTTGAAACCGCTACCCATGTCAATGTATTTCAAATTAGGAAAATGCTCCACTAATTCGAACATGATTTCCATTCCTTGTAGGAATACATCTGGGTCTCGGATTTCGCTACCTGTGTGCATATGCAGCCCTTCAATATTCAGTTTTGTGGATTTCACTAATCTTTCTATATGACGAAGCTGATGGATAGAAATCCCGAATTTAGAGTCAATATGTCCCGTAGATATTTTGTGGTTTCCTCCCGCGTATATGTGAGGATTTATTCTGATAAAGATAGGGTAGGAATCGCTGTATTTATTTCCGAACTGCTCTAAAATGGAGATGTTATCAATGTTGATATGAACTCCCAGTTTCATAGCTTCCTCTATCTCTGTGAGATCTACACAGTTAGGCGTGAATAAAATTTTCTCAGGAGCAAATCCTGCTTTTAGCCCAAGTTTGACCTCGTTGATAGAAACGCAGTCAAGGTTTGCGCCCAATTGATTTACATATTTTAATATGTTGATATTGGTCAATGCTTTACAAGCGTAGAAAAATTTTGTCTTTTCTGGAAAAGCTGAAATTAAATTTTGGTATTGATTTTTGATTGATTCAGCATCATATACATATAAGGGTGTCCCGAATTCACTAGCTATATTCAGTAAAATATCGTTATTCATAATAAAATCGATTTATATTCATATAAAAAAGCCTCAGTAGAAAACTAAGGCTTTTTGGATTTTTATCAATGCTTCTTAAGCATTTGGTTCTACAGATACAAAAGATCTGTTATCTCTCTTTTTAGTGAAAACTACTTTACCATCTACAAGAGCAAATAATGTATGGTCTTTACCCATTCCTACATTTTCACCTGGATGGTGCTGAGTACCTCTTTGTCTTACGATGATGTTCCCAGCAATAGCTTCCTGACCACCAAAAATCTTCACGCCTAATCTTTTAGAGTGAGACTCTCTACCGTTTTTGGAACTACCAACTCCTTTCTTGTGTGCCATTTTATTTTATGGTTTTTAAGGGTTTATTACTTTTTTAATTCTTTAAATTTAGCGATGTTTTTCTCAATCAAAGCGTCTACTTCTGCATGAGGAAGAGTTGCTTTTCCTTCAGCAAGAGATACTAGAGTTTCTCTGTTTTCTTTAGATTGAGAAAGGTTGAACTTTTTCAATTTGTAGTTAAGTTCATGGTCTTCGCTGAAATCTACAGTGTCTCTATCTGCACCAGCAGCTTCTGGCTTAGCAGTTTCTTTTGCGCTCTTCTTAGCTCCTCCTGAAAAACCAGTGATAGAAGTAATCTGAATCTGAGTCAACTGTTGTCTGTGACCATTTTTTACTTTGTAACCTTTTCTTCTTTTCTTTTTGAAAACGATTACTTTATCAGCTTGGACATGGTCCAAAATCTCTGCTTCTACAGCGATTCCTTTTACAGCTGGGGCGCCTACTGTTACAGTTCCGTTAGAAGTTAAAAGAACTTTGTCAAAAGAAACTTTTGCTCCTTTGTCTCCTGCTAAACGGTTCACAAATAACTTTTGGTCTTGCTCTACTTTGTATTGAAGCCCCGCTATCTCTACGATTGCAAACATTGTTATAAGTATTTAATTTTAAAATTAGTTTGCAAATATAAACTTTTTTTTTCTACTACAAAAATCCTATCACTTTTTTAATAAAAAAACTTCTCTCTAATCCGAGAGAAGTTCTTGTATTATTTTTGAACAATTTTCGTTTTTGGAAGTTCTACTGTTCCTGGATCTTTCCAAAGTCCATCTTTTATCGCTTTTTTCTTAATTGCTTCAGCTCTTTTTCCACTATCTGGGTGAGAGTTGAACATTCTTTGGAATCCGTTTTCTTTAGCTCCTCCTGCTAGAAGTTCTAATTTTTTGAATGCAGTATAAGCTCCTACTACATCATAACCATTAGATTTCATGAATTGGTATGAATAGTCGTCCGCTTGGCTTTCTTGTTTTCTACTGTGAGAAGAATCCAAGAACGCATTCGCCATACTTCCTAGCTGAGAGTCGCTAAGTTTTGATACTGTGTTACTTGCAGCTCCAGCAGCATCTACAAGGGCAGCTCTGGTGTATGCAGATTTGATAGCGTCTTTAGTATCTTCGTTTTTCACATGCCCGATTTCGTGCCCGATAACAGCCAAAAGCTCATCATCAGTCATGATATCCATAAGAGAAGAAAATACTCTCACGCTTCCGTCAGCAGCAGCAAAGGCATTGATATCTCTTACTACATATACTTTATAATTTAAAGAAAGTCCATCTTGGTTTTTGTGTAAGGGCTGTTTTTGTCAGCTACTGGATTGTTTTTATCCATCCAGTCCACAGATTCTTTAGAAAGTCTTGCTGCATCAGCATTAGAGAAAGTCATTGCTTTTACTCCTTTTGCACCTGCATCTAGAGCTTTTCCTAAATTGATTTTTTGAGCATCAGCAAAATGAATTGCTCCTGTCATAAGACCTAAATAAATTACTTTTTTAAACATAATTTTTTGTTTTTGAATGATGCACAAAATTACTAAATATTATTCAGAAGGGATAAATTTTTAATTAAAAATTTTATTTTTGGCTAAAAATTCTCGGTTTTGATGAAAAGAGATTTATATATTGATTACGCGAAGGGTTTGGCAACTTTGTCGATAGTTTTTATTCATACTGTTTTTTGGTCTGGGCAGTTTTATGTTTCTAATGAAATGAGGATTTTCAGTCTGCTTTTTGATGTGCCTATTTTCTTCGCACTCAGTGGATTGACTTCTTCTGGGAATATTGATAAAACCTTTCGCAGGCTGCTGAAATTGCAAATCACCTATATGATTTTTGTGACAGGATTGTTTTTTTTTGATAGTTTTTTCAAGGTTTTTCTGCAGTCCTTTTTTGACAAAGAAACATTCCAGAATTTCTTTCTGACCTTCGGGCCAAAATATACGGAGAACAGCCTGAGCCAGCCTTTTGATTTTAAACTTTTGGGAAACTGGTGGCTGCATCAGTATAGCACTTGTGATGTTTTTCCTGTGGTGATGGGCAGTTTTTGGTATTTGAAGACTTACTATGTTGTTACATTTTTTGGAGTCATCGTGCTGAGATTTTTCTCAAAATACATTTGGTGGATTATAGGTTTTTGTGTGGTTTTTATATTTGTTTTTAATTTTAATCCAGATTTTTATCCCACTGGGCAGGTGGGCTATACGGTTTTTTATTTGTTGGTTTTTCTTGTGGCTTATCAGCTGAAAAATAAGAAACTGACCAATTCCCAAGTTCTGTTTTTAATCGGTTTTGTGCTGCTCAGCCTTGCAGGAATGTTTTGGAGTTATGGGACAAATATTTTTTACAAACTTAATAAACAGAAATTTCCGCCGAAAATCCCTTATATTGTTTGGTCTTTTGTTTCCTTGGTGATGATTTTTATCTTTTATAACAGACTAAAAATTCAGAAAGAAAGTCTGCTTTCCTACATAGGTCAGAATGCGATATTTTTCTATTTCGCACAAGGAATCAGCTCGTCTTTGGTGTATTTTTTCATTCCTGTTTTTAGGGAAAATTTACATTGGTTCGTTTTGATGATTTTGATTTATGTTCTAAATGTCTTACTGGCTGTGATTATTGCTAAATTTCTGAAAAAAGTAGATGAACAAGGCTGGAAAATTTTGAATTTATTGGCTGAAAAAATCAAATAAATATGCTATATTTGGAATAAAGTTTTTTTACAAATCAAAGACAATCAATATTATAAATTTGTAAAACCAATTTTCAGTAGTTTTAAAACCAATTTACAATAATTGTCAAGGGATTTGATGGAAATTTGTACCAATAATTCAAAAAAATAAGAATATGAAAAGAGTATTTAGAAATTCAGTAGTGGTCTTTATGGCTGTCTTTATGATAGCTTCCTGCGCTAAAAAAAATGGAACAGAAACATCTTATTCAGACACTCATCTAGAATCCATAGAATCAGAAGCTGCGGTGGATAGCACCACTGCACCCATGTCTATGGCAGCAAGCCAAGAAGTGGAAGGTAAAAAATTCGTACGAAAAGCAAATGTAGATATGGATGTTTCAGATGTATATCAGGCGACTATCTACATAGAAAATACACTGAAGGAGATGGGCGGTTTTGTGACGAGTAGTAATTATCGTAGTGATGTTTTGGAGGAAAATATCTTCCCTCAGTCAGAAGAAAAATCTCTGTATGTCCGTAAATACACCACTAAAAACCAAATGGAGGTGCGAGTGCCAACTGAGAAATTGTCAGATTTCCTAAAATTACTGAATGACAAGAGTATTTTTCTCCGAGAACGCACCATCACAGCTGAAGATGTGAGTGCTAATGTAAAAATGGCTGAACTGGAAAAACAAAGAATGGAGAAACATAAAGCCCAGCTTTCCCAACAAGCCAATACAACTAAAAATGCAGAAGCAACAAATGATAATGAGCGAGAGCTTAATTATCAGAAAATAAATGATTTCAATCTTGCTGATGAACTGAAATACAGCACGGTGAGCATCTATCTTTCCGAACCGAAATTTAAGATTTCTCAAGAGGAAATGCCGAATATCAGAAGCTTGGAAGACAAATACAAAGGAAGTTTTTGGTATGATTTTAAAGAAGCTTTCGTAGATGGATTCTATGGATTCCAGAAGTTCTTAATACTGGCTGCAAATGCTTGGATGTTTATTTTAGCAGGGATTTTAGGAGTTTTTGTTTGGAAAAACAGAAAGAAATTTTGGAAAAAATCAGATAAAAAAGAAGAAGAAAAATAAATGATGAAAATCCCTGCCATGTGCGGGGATTTTTTCAATTTAAAAGATTAAATTTGTGTTTTTTAATAATTAAAATTTATGCTACCAAAAATAAACCCTACCCAGACCAAGGCTTGGAAAGGTCTGAATGAATATTTTGCTGAAAAAAACTTTGATTTGAGGGAGCTTTTTGCTGAAAATCCTAATCGTTTCGAAGAATTTTCTATAAAAAGAGAAAACTTTTTGTTTGATTTTTCTAAAAATCTAATTGATGAAAAGGTAAAAAATTTCTTGCTCCAGTTGGCTGAAGAATGTGAACTGAAAACGGCAATTTCTGCAATGTTTTCAGGCGAAAAAATAAATGAAACCGAAGGAAGAGCAGTTCTCCACACAGCTTTGAGGGATTTTTCTGACCAGCCGATTTTAGTGGATGGGAAAGATATAAAACCTGATGTGAAAAGAGTGCTTTCTCAGATGAAAGATTTTTCGGAAAAGGTGATTTCTGGCGAACACAAAGGGTTTTCGGGAAAGGAAATCACGGATGTGGTGAATATTGGGATTGGTGGTTCGGATTTAGGGCCTGTGATGGTCTGCTCTGCGTTGAAACATTTTAAAACAAGGTTGAATGTACATTTCGTGTCTAATGTAGATGGAAATCATTTAGCCGAAACGCTTAAAAGCCTCAACCCAGAAAACACGCTTTTCATCATCGCTTCTAAAACTTTCACCACGCAGGAAACCATGACCAATGCCCATTCTGCAAAGGATTGGTTCTTGAAATCTGGCAGCGAGGGAGATGTGGCGAAGCACTTTGTGGCGCTTTCTACTAATGTTTCTGAGGTTAAGAAATTTGGAATCGCGGAAGAAAATATTTTTGAATTTTGGGACTGGGTCGGCGGTCGCTATTCGCTTTGGTCGGCTATTGGGCTAAGTATAGTGTTATCAATTGGTTATGATAATTTTGAACAGCTCTTAAAAGGAGCAAATGACACGGATAATCATTTCCGAAAAGCAGATTTTTCCGAAAATGTTCCAGTGCTCATGGCATTGCTGGGTATTTGGTATAGAAACTTTTTTGATGCAAGTTCGCACGCTGTTTTGCCTTATTCTCAGTATCTTGACCGTTTTCCTGCTTACCTTCAGCAGGGCGATATGGAGAGCAATGGTAAGTCTGTGGATAGAAATGGCGAATTTGTGTATTATGAAACAGGGCCGATTATCTGGGGAGAGCCAGGAACTAACGGACAGCACGCCTTTTATCAGCTTATTCATCAGGGAACGGAGCTGATTCCGTCGGATTTTATCGCTTATGCTAAGTCTTGTAATTCGGTCGCTGACCATCAGGAAAAACTTTTGGCGAATTTCTTTGCGCAGACAGAGGCTTTGGCTTTTGGAAAGGACAAAGAGCAGGTTTTAGATGAATTACAAAAAACTGATAAATCTTTTGTCGAAATAGAAAAGCTGGTAAATTATAAGATTTTCCAAGGAAATATTCCGACGAATTCATTTTTATTCAAAGAATTAAATCCTTTTTCACTGGGGCAGCTTATTGCTTTGTATGAACACAAGATATTCGTTCAGGGAGTGATTTGGAATATTTTTAGTTTTGACCAATTTGGGGTAGAACTCGGAAAGGCCCTTGCAAACAGAATTTTACCCGAACTTATCAATTCTGATAAAATTTCTTCCCATGATTCTTCTACGAATGGGCTGATAAACTATTATAAAACAAACAAATAACAAAACCAATGACTATGAGAACTTTATTGCCAGTAGTTTTAATTTTCTTTTCAGGATTGATACAAGCTCAAGATGACTTGCTGAAAAAATCCGAAAAAGGGGATGCAGAAGCGATGTTTTATCTCGCATCGTCATATTTTTTTGGAGAAAAGGGCTATCCACAGGACAATGAAAAAGCGTTGCGGTGGTTCCAAAAATCAGCAGACAAAGGCTATGCAGAATCTCTGAACACACTCGGAACTATTTACATAAAAGGCTGGGCTGGAGTGAAACAAGATTATGGAAAAGCGGTGAAATTGTTAGAAAAAGCTGTGAAATCCAATCATGCTGATGCTTGTAATAATTTAGGGCTTCTGTATCGAGATGGCACAGGTGTAAAACAAGATTACAAAAAAGCAATAGAGCTTTTCCAAAAAGGAGCAGGTTTGGGGAGTTCCTCTGCGGTGGATAACTTGGCGTATATGTATTATATGGGCTGGGGAGTGGAGAAAAACTACGAGAAAAATTTGGAGCTGATAGAAAAATCAGTGAAAATGACCAAAGACAAGCAACGACTGGTGCAAGTTGCTTATTTTTATCTTAAAGGGGAAGAAGTAAAACAAAATATCCCAAAAGCCATAGAACTCTACACTTGGGGGCACGAGAATTTCCCTACTGAGGTAGCTTTTCCTAATTATTTGGGTATGATTTATATTTATTATAATGACAAAGGAGAAAATAAAGGAGACTTTACAAAAGCCTTAAAATGGTATAAAATAGCGGCTAATCTGGGTGATGTGGATGCGATGAATAATCTAGCTTTTATCTATCTGCAAGACAATCCACAAGTGAAAAATATTCAGCAAGGAATAGAATGGATGGAAAAAGCAGCCAATTTGGGAAATCCGAAAGCTATCTATAATCTCGGATACCTCTACACACTCGGTGGAGATTTGCCAAAGAACTATGACAAGGCGGTGGAATGGTTCAGAAAAGGGGAAGCCATCGGTGAAGAAATGAGTATTTCCTCACTGGGAGCAATGTATCATGCGGGGATTAAGTTTAAAAAAGACCTGCAAAAAGCCAAAGAATATTATCTAAAAGCTACAAAAGATGAAAATCTCGCAAAAGCCCTCTTTGAGCGAAATGAAAAACTTATAAAAGAAAATCCCACAAAAATATATGCATGGAGAGCAGATGGGGAATAGGATATAAATATGTTTGAATAGGAAAATTTTACAAACAGAAAATGGGAATGATTCTGAAAAATTAGTGTAGAAATAAGAATAAAAAATGTAATGGAATAAGCATGATGAGTTATGACTAATGAGAGATTTAAAAATTGGTTGAAATATTACAGGGCTTCTTTGATAGATTCTTCTAGAGGTAGTAAATATGCATATTTAGGAGGTCCACTGAATAGAAATAGCTTCAATATAGAACAGCTCTCCAAAGAAGAGGTTAAACAGGTTTGGGATGAGAAAAATATGTATTCTTTTAGTATAGGGGAGTACATAGAGGATATGAATCAGATGGATGCTTTGTATGATGATGAAGATGCATTTTTTGAAGTTATTAATTTGGGTAAAAAGGGTAACGAGATAGACTCTGTTAAATTCAATAAAATAGAGATAGCGCCTATTTTTATTCAAAACTCAAAGGAGCATACAGAATTTGAAGGTGATTCTGAAATCCATTATCCTTATTGGATTCCTGCATATTTACGACAAGATGGAAAACTTTTTCCTCCAAAACAAGATGAGAGACCAGCTTTTTTGAGAGAATATCTAAGTCCAAACCCTAAAGATAGCCCTACCATAGCTGAAATGGCCAAGGTAGATTCTGAATCATCAAACCTTGATTTTAATAGAAATACATGGAAGCAGTATTGGGAAGATTGTGAGGCGTATTTTAACAAAATAACAGATAAGAAATACACAGATTATCAGCAAGGAGTAATTAAATTTAGACTATGTAAATACGAAGATGTAAATACTACTAAACATATCCTTGCTCTTTATAATGACTTGATTTATAAAGATAATTCTAAGGTTAATTATAATATTTTGGAAATGATGTTAGATACTAACAATTTTCAAAAAATAAATGACACCAAAGATATTGAGGATGTTCTCATTCCGAATCATTATGGACATATGGGAGAGGAGTTTCCTCTATCTAAATCACAGAGAGAAGCATTCGCAAAATCTCAATATGAAAATCATTCAGATATTTTCGCGATTAATGGCCCTCCTGGTACAGGAAAAACAACGATTTTACAAAGTTTTATTGCTAATAGTTTAGTTAATGGAGTACTAAATAATACTCCACCACCTCTCATTGTAGGTTGTTCTTCTAACAACCAAGCTATAACCAATATTTTGGATAGTATGAAACTTGAAAATAAATCAAAGGGTGTATTACAAGAGAGGTGGTTGCCAGAAGTGAATTCATTTGGGTTGTATCTTACAGGGACATCTAAAAAAACAGAAGAACTAAAAAATTATCAGTGTGCTACAAGTCCATTTTTTACAGAGGGTTTTGTGCATCAGATGGATGAAGAAATAAACATCAGAGAATGTATAGAATATATAATTGATAAGTTTGAGGAGTATGTAAAACATTATCATCTTGACTATGATTTTTCAAAAGACGCTAAAATAGAGAGCGTGCAAGTATATTTGAAATCTCTTATAGAAGAATGTAAAAAGGAGATAGATGACTATACAAATGCGGCTCTTTTGAAATACACCATTCCAACTCTTTTGAAAGAGAATAATTTTAATAATGAAGATGAGATATTTCACAATATTGAAGATGTTCAGCAGGATATTCAAAAGACAAAATCACTCATCAATTCTTTAGAGGAATCTAAGAAACTTTTAGAGGAAAAGTATCAGAGTTTTCCTTTTGACATAAAACATCTTCCTTTTGCTAACTTTAAAAGGATTAAAGAAAATGCATTTAAGTTGATACTTAAAGAGCATCTGGAGTTATATTCTCCACAAATAAAATTTTATAATTATTTTGAAGTACAATCTGCTACGGATGAGTTAGTTTTAAGTACACAAAAACAACTAAAACATTTAGAAAACACACTCGCACAACTGGAAAATATACTAGAGGAGTGTAAGAAAAGACAGCAAAATTATACCTCTAAAATACAACTGTGGAACAAGGAATATCAGCACAAATGGGATAATTTAATAGAAAAAACGAAGGATGAATATCAAGGACTAAACTGTATTGAAGATATGGCAGTGAAGCTGGATATTTCTCTAAGACATAAATTATTCTGGTTGTGTGTTCATTATAGAGAGGTTGAGTTTATAAAAGAACAATCTAATAAAGATACAGCGGCTAGCAAAAATGAAAGAAGTAAAAATAAATACAAAGTAAAACTTGAAAGAATAGCAAAGTTAACACCTCTTTTTATTTCTACTTTTCATACATTACCTAGATATTGTTCTTATTACTCGGTTTCGGAAGGAAATGTTTTTTATAATGACCTCTTTGATTTCATGATTGTGGATGAAGCGGGACAGGTCTCGCCAGAAGTTGCCATTCCGTCTTTTGTATTTACAAAAAAACTTCTTGTGGTAGGAGATATATATCAGATAGAACCTATCTGGGGAGTTTCAGAATTTGTGGATTATAAAAATGCAGAAAAATATCATATAATAGAATCAGAAGAGCAGTTTAAATCTTTGAGGGATTGTGGATATTTAGCTTCTAGCGGAAGTGTGATGAAATTAGCTTTATACAAGTCTCATTTCACTTATCAAACTAATAATGGGGATGTTAAGGACGGAGTGTTGCTCAGAGAGCATAGAAGGTGTGTAGACCCAATTATTCATTATTCCAATAAGTATGTGTACCAGAATAGCCTCATTCTTAGAGGAGGAAAATCTCATACAAAATCTCATAATCTTCCTAGTGTAGGATATTTGCATATTAATGGATTTTGTGAGAAATATAATTCTAGTAATAGAAATATTGCTGAAGCGAATACGATTATATTGTGGTTAAAGGACCAGAAAGAAAAACTTGAAAAAGCTTATGATAAACCTTTACAAGATATTGTTGCGATAATTACTCCATATTCAGCTCAAAGAGATTATATAAAGAATCTAATTAGAATCAATTTGTCTCAGGAATTGTCTAACTCTATGACCGTGGGAACCGTGCATGCCTTACAGGGAGCAGAGAAACCAATTATATTGTTTTCTCCTACTGATTCAGACCCTAATAAGCCTTTGTTTATGAATTATGGAGGGAAAAATAACATGTTGAATGTAGCATTGACTAGAGCTAAACATTCTTTCTTGGTGTTTGGTAATATGGTTATTTTTAAGCAGGGACAAAACACACCATCATCTAATTTGGCAGACCTTTTATATACTTACCCAGATAGTTCTTTGGATGATACCTTTGTATATACAAAAAACACCTTATTTACAGATAATACTGATAAAGTAAACTATCTAACCACATTGGAAGAACATAGAAACGCTCTGAAAAAATGTTTCAAAATTGCTGCTAATGAGATTATCATTAGTTCACCATTTATTTCCATAAATGCAATAAATGAAGATGGTATTTCAGAACTTATAAAAGAAACATCTGGTAAAGGAGTAAAAGTTACTATACTTACAGATGAATATTTAGATAAAGTAGATGGAAAGCTAAAACCTCACTCCCAAGAAGGAAGAAAATTACTAAAAGATTCTGGTGCGAAATTAATTATTTATAAAGGAATACATAATAAGACAATTTGTGTAGATGATAGATTGCTTATTGAAGGTTCTTTCAATTGGCTTTCTGCTTCTAGAGATGAAAATAGTAAATATGCAAGAAAAGAAACATCTTTGGTTTTACAAGGTGTTAATGTTCCTTCCAAAGTTGATAGGATAAAACAAATGTTTAATTTGTAAAAAGTTTTAAGAATAAAAAAAGAGTTATCATCTGATAACTCTTTTTTGGCGCCTTTTGCTGGGCTCGAACCAGCGACCCTCTGATTAACAGTCAGAATATGCGTTTATTTTATATTTATGGAGTATTTATATTTTATTTATAAATCCCCTTTATTTTAGGCTTTTTTTGTCCTTTGATTTATATATTTTTAACAACATTTATAATAAATTTATGTATTTTTTGTGCAAATTTTGTGCAAATTTATCGAAGTTGTTATATTTGCATATAATTTAAAAATGGTATTAAAATGGATTATAATGTTTCACTTTATTTGGATAAAAGGAGTGTTAATAAAGATGGTCTATACTCATTAAAATTAAGAATATATGACCGTATAAGAAAAAAAGCCAAATTATTTTCATTAAATAAATATTATTCAACAGAAGAATTTAAAAATATTAATGGAAAGAAAGTTCAAAAAAAATATCAAGAAGAGAGATTATTTTTTGACACTATTAAATTAAAGGCTGATAGTATATGTAGAAAAATAGTACCATTTAACATTAATGAGTTTGAAAAACATTTTTTTAATACTCGTATTGATGGAAACAATATAGTAGATTTAATTTTAGAAAAAATAAAGGAATACTATCAAAAAGACCAAATAAAGACAGCTAAAGGATATGAGTCTAGCTTAAAATCTTTTCAGAAATTCACTAATCCTAATAACCCCGAAAAGGTTGTAAATATACATATTTTAGACATAACACCTAAATGGCTAAATAAATATGAAAAATATATGTTAAATGCAAATTATTCTATTACAACTATAGGAGTTTACCTTAGAAATCTTAGGGCTATTTATAATGATTTTATAGCTAAAAACCCATCACTTAAAAATAGTTATCCATTTTCTAAGAAAGGTTATACTATTCCTGCAACAAAAGGAACAAAAAGAGCATTAAGAAAGGAGGATTTATTAAAACTTTTTGAAGTAACTCCTACATCATCACATCAACAAAAAGCAAAAGATTTTTGGTTCTTATCCTTTTTTTGCGGAGGGATTAATATCAATGATATTGCACGACTTAGGTTTAAAAATATTTCTTTTACTAACAATAGCATATCATTTTTTAGAGGAAAGACTTTTAATACACAAAAAGCAAATTTAAAAGAGATTGTAATCCCTATAAATGATTACGCAATGGAGATAATAAAAAAGTATAAGAATAAAAATGAAAATGAAGAGAATTATATTTTTGACATTATCTCAAAGAAAGATACTTCTTCAGAGGAGGTGAGAAAGATAGATAATTTTAATAGGTATGTAAACCAGCACATTAAAAAACTAGCAAAAGATAATGGTATTGATGAAAATATATCTGCATACTGGGCTAGGCATAGTTTTTCTAACTCTATAATAAATAACGGAGGAAGTATAGAAATGCTTAGTCAACTATTAGGGCATAGTGACATTAAGACCACAAAAGCATATATTGGAAGTATTGATATAGAAAGGAAAAAAGAAGTAATGTCTAGAGCAACTAATTTTTTGATGATTAATGAAAAGAAAGAAATATAAAAAAAGAAAATTAAAGACAAGCGAAGAACTTCAGAAAACATATGAAAGAGCTTTGTTAGATAGTGTTCCATCTGAAGAAGAATGTATTTCTATTTTAAAAGAAATATATTTAGGAATGGGAATAGTATGTCCCAGATGTAAGGGGAAAGACCATTATTGGAAAGCGGATAAAAATAATTTTGAATGTAAAAAATGTAGATATAGAACAAGTCTAAAAGTAAATACAATAATGAATAGAAGCCGTCTGCCAATACATTATTGGGTGGTTGCTTTAAATATCATAATAGTAAATTACCATAAGAAACTAAGTGTTTCAATCAAGGAAACTAATGAGAGATTACACAACTCTAGATATGAATCAATATTTTATCTATGTAATAAATTAAAAATGAAAATAGAGGATATGAAAACAGCAGAGGATATGGAAACAGTTTGTACATCAATGTTTATTATTAAACTAGTATATTTACTATTAGAATCAGAGAAAAAATTATTTACATTATTAAACCTACTTATACGATTAGGTGCTTAAGCGGATATTTTAAAATATATATAAAAAAGATAAAAATTGGCTTATTAATAGGGTTTTATTCATATAAAACTTCAAACAAAATCATTTTATTTAGTTTTCTTTGTAGATTATCTTATTTTTCTTTGTTGAATAATTTTCAAATTAAAAAGAATGTTTTTTAGTAATTTATATTTTTTAGAACAACAGGCAAAAGAAAAACAAATTAGCCTAGAAGAAATAAAAAAATTTTTGATAGAAAATCCTATATCTATCAATAAAGAAGAGAAAGAGTATTAC
This sequence comes from uncultured Flavobacteriaceae bacterium, assembly GCA_963520725.1. GTDB lineage: Bacteria > Bacteroidota > Bacteroidia > Flavobacteriales > Weeksellaceae > JABCPE02. The sequence goes on from CAUQSG010000015.1 coordinate 19,301, forward strand.
TCTATAAAAGAAGTTGCAGAAATTATAGGAGTAAAAATACAAACATTATACCAATACAATACTAACCGCTTAATAAAATATTATAAAGTGGGCAAAAAGTGTATGTATAAGATGGAAGACATAATGGAGTTTATGGGAAGAAATGAAATTAAGTCAAAATATAATATTCAACAAGATATAGAAAATTCTTTATCAACTCTCAAAAGATAGCCAACTATCTACATATAATACCCTAAAAAATCTTATTTAGGGGGTTTTTAATTTTTTTATTGAAATTGTATAATATGCAAAGGAAAACCTCCTCTGTTGAGAGAGTCCTTTGCTCTAATTTTTTTGTAAATGATAGATAATATCAAACTGGTTTTTACCAATAAAGAACCAATAGAAAACTGGCTTTTAGAAAATTCAGAAAAATTTAATGTCAAAAGAAATTCTATATTAAATGATGCTCAAACAATAGGGATATATCCGATAATAGCTAAACATAAAAATATAGAAATTAGAATCTGTGAAAAAATAGCATATATACAAGGTTCATTGCACAAGATGTACAATAATTATGTCTTAGAACAAAAAAAGCATCCTGAAGATTATCATTATTTGGATGATAATAACTATAATGACTTTCACCATCTAGAAATTATACATGCTTTAGAGTTATTTAGGGAGTATTTTGATGGGTTAGATATTGATTCAGCTAGTATTACAGAATTAGAATTTGGATTTAATTTAAATACTAAAGAAGACCCTCGAAAATACATAGAACAAAACTTTTTGTTGTTAAACCACAAAGCTCCCATAAGCAATTATTCTGAAAGAGGTAAATGTTTTAAACAATTCAAACACTCTCGTTTTTACTTTAAAGTTTATAGCAAAAAAGCTCAAAAAAACTTAACAAACAATATTATGAGAATAGAAATTGTATTAAAAAAACAAGATTTAAAATTGATACAGATTCATTGTTTTAATGATTTATTTAAAGAAGAAGCTATTGATAATTTGTATAGTTTGTTTTGCGAAAAATTAGATGGGTTTATTTTAGTAGATAACAGAAATGAAAGAAAAGATATTCCTGTTCCTATAAAAGATAAAATAGGGAATTTATTAGAACCTTCTTTTTGGAAGAGTAAGATAGGATATTCTAATATAAATAGGAAAAAGAAAAAGTTACAAAATCTACTAGAAGATTATGATCTTCTTAATGTCAAAAATTATATATTAAAACTTATCCATTCCAAATATGAAAAGTTAAGATTTTATAATATAGATGATGAAAGTGATTGATTTTTCACCTATGTATATATTAAAAAAACAATCATTTTATATAAAAGGTACATTCCCATCTTGGTACCTTTTTTACCTCATCTTGGTACCTTTTTACTAATTATAATTGAAATTTGCTTATAAATACTACAGATTTTAGATTCCCATCTTGGTACCTTTTTTACTTCATCTTGGTACCTTTTTACTAATTATAATTGAAATTTGCTTATAAATGCTACAGATTTTAGATTCCCATCTTGGTACCTTTTTTACTTCATCTTGGTACCTAGTTTATATCAAAACCACCTAAGAATAAAAGACCTTTATTAGAAATTACATATCGCTGGTACTTAGAATGAGGTTTCTCAGGTATTGTATGATTTACTAATCTTTCTTTTATAAGTAAGGAAAGGTATCGCTCCCTAAATGACTGTTTATTAGAATATTGCATTCTATTTAAAATTTCATCTAGAGGTAATGCCTCCAAACAATGGAAAAGTATTTGTAAAAGATAAATGTTCTTTTTTTGTATTAATTGTGTTTTATCTTCCCAAGTCTCAATGTTATTCCAATCTTCTAAATCTATACCAACCCATTTCAGATTTTGCATTTTTAATGCTTGAGTATTCCATTTCAATAATAGGCTATAAATAATATCATTGGCATCATAGCCTTTAACATCAGAAGAAATAATAATATTTGATAGTTTAGAAGTATCATTTATATTTAAGAGCTTTGATATTTCATTAGAAAAAGGTGACAAATCTCTTTGTATTAGGGGGATTTCTGTTCTAAAAATATCACCTTCTATAAATATTGGTAATGCCCCTTTTGTATATTCAGATAAATATTTAGCAATATTTCTTACTCCAGAGCCTATCTCATCTGCCCATCCAAATGCTGTAAAAAATTTTCTAATATTAGGATTTTTGGCAAAAGGTGAAAATGTTTGGATATCCAACACTCCCGTAAAAGTTACTCGGTTCGGATTTGTTGCTACTACTTTATCAGGCTCTATAAGAATCTCTGTTGCTATGTGATTGGTATATTCCCTATGAACTACTACATTTCCTATTAATTCTCTAAAAATTAGTTCTCTAAGGCTGATTCTTTGCCCTTGTTCATTGATATAAAACTTATCCTCTAGATGTTTCCTCACAAAATCCATTAGGGACAAATAAGTATCTATTAGGTTGGTTCTAAGTGTTATTCTGTCATCCCATCGGTCTGTATTCTGTCTTCTTACCATAGCTTCTACTTTATAGGCTGGTAGAATATTTTGGATGGTTGTGTCTTTACCAAAAATAAGAGCAGACGCAAGAGTAAACCCTTCTTCTCCTGTTTTAAAATCTTTTCTATATAAAGAAGAACTTCTCAATATTTCCATTGGAGAATATTCTAAAAAAGCATGGGAAGGATTAGATGCTCTTATTATTTGTTTTGCTTTATCAAATAAACCTAAATCCAAATCTTCTAAAGATAAATATCTATAAATTTGTCCTTCTGTAAAGACTTGCCTTTTTCTGAAATAAATTTCATTAATTCTTGTATCATCAGTTAATTTTATATCTGCCTCATCTATTCTGTCAAAAATCTCATTTTTATATTTGTGTACTTGTGAACTAACAGATAATTTTATTACTAAAATCCATTTACCCTTATAGTTATAGGGAATAGGATTTAGTTGTATAGGAGGATTTATTGCAGAAGCATTATTGGTTGTTGTAGAAAATGTAGTTATAAATCTACTAATCTCACTTTCTGGAAAGCCAGAAACATTACCATTATCATCCACGCCTACAAGAATAGTTCCACCTTCTTTATTCAAAAAAGAACATACAGTATCATATATAGTTTTAGGAACTTCCCCTGTTTGAGAGCTTTTAAATTCTATCCTAGTGCCTTCCCCTTTAGTTAATAGATTTTTTATCTCTAAATCTGTCATTATATTCCTTTTTGGCAAAAGTAAAAAAATCTTATAATAAAAGGAACTTTAATCCATATTATTATTTGGCAAATGATACAATTTTTACCTTGATAATCTTTCATAATCAGGACTATATTCATAGTTTGGTGGTGGATTTTCTTTAGCTTTAGAAGCTTTGTTAAGCTGAAAAAATATTACAAATAAAAGAATTATTAGTCCCATCCTTTTTCTAATTTTATTTTCACTTTGTAATAACCCAAACCCTATCCAGAATAAAAACCCTAATAAAATTTGTAATAGAATGTCTGATAACATAAAAATTTAAGGTTTACTTTTCAAATTTAAATCTGATATCAACGCTCTTACTTTTATCATAAATTTTTTTTCAGGGTCTACTTTACCTGTAAAATAATTTTTATCTGTCTCCTTCCATAAGGGAGTGTTTCTAAACACTCCATATTCAAAATGTCCAATCAAATATTCAATATTGTATTTTGCTGTTAAATATCTAATTAAATTCGCATTAGCCTTTACTTGTGCTTCTGTTAATGGCTGAGATTTACTCCCTATATTTTCTATACCTATTGCCATATAATTAAGACCTATAGTATGTCTTGCAAACATATTATCAGGCATTAACTGATATATTTTACCATCTCGCCCTACAATATAATGTGCAGAAACATTTAGAGAACTATGGTTTTTGATGTATTTTCTTTGATTTTCTATTCTTGTTTTATTGAAATAATTAAAATTACTATCTACTGTGCCCCCTGCTGTATAGTGCAATACTATCATTTTAGGGACTATAGTGGGTACTGTTTGGACTAAATCATGATGTTTTTTCATATAATCAAGACTTAGTTGTATACGCTCCTTATCATAATTTATAAACTTTTTAATGATACTCAACTCTTCTTTTTGTCCAAATACATAATTAACAAATAAGAGAATAAAAACAACTGCTATCTTATTCATAATCATTTAATAATAAAGCACTAGCGCATCTACACCAGAGTCATAAATTGCAATTTCATTACGAAAAATATAAATATCTAAATATTTATTTCTTGAAGTATGATAGTATTTATCCCCCTCATAATGAACACCTCTTATATCTCTAAAACCTATATATCTTACCCAATTTGCTATATATTGTCTCCTTCCATTTTTATAAACAGAAAGTCTCCCATTACTAAATGACATTCTATAATTTCCTCTTTCTATAGAGATAGTACTATATGTGAGAGGAGAAATAACTTCTCTTGTGGAGAAATAATAAGTCTGTGCTTTAATGTAAATGGACATCAATAATGCCCCTATATAGAATAGATTTTTCATTTTATTTATTATTTAATTATAATTTATCTTCTACATACACTACAGCTTCCACCATTGTGAAAACAATGTTTATATCCTGAACAGTTTCTACAGGCTTTACATTCTCCACGAGGATTGCATCGTCCTCTAGACAAATATTCGTAACCAGCATACACTCCTCCTAAAAGTGTAGTACTCAACGCAAATAATAAAATAGATTTTTTCATTTGTATAATTTTTTAATTACTTATTTATTGAACATTATCTTAATAGATGTATTCATTATTCATATTCATCTTCCAAATCCTGAATCCTTCTATTAGAATTATTTAATCTTATTTCTAAATCATCTATAATCTTTTGTTTATTATCTAAATCATTTTCTAACTCTTCTATCCTTTTCTCTAGTAAACTAATTTCTTGTTCTTTTTCTTCTAGTTCATATCTTAAATCATCTATATCTTGAATATTTCCACAAGAATTTAATAAAATGATAACTAATGTTAGTTTCAAAAATCTCATTTGTATAATTTTAAAGGTTTATTTTGGCTTGTTATTAATACTATCGATTATTAAAAATATTGCAACTAAAGTGTCTACAATGTTCCAAAGTGAACGCCCTAAATACATCTTCTCAAATGGTTGAAATAACACAGCCAAACATCCATACACAATAGCTTTGAAAGTATTTCCATTGACTATTTCTTGGTAACAATAAAATGAGAATAATATCAACCCTCCAAAACGAATAATTTGATAATATCCATAAGGCATTTTTAACCAACATAAAAGCAATAAAACAGCAAAAATTATTTTCATTATTTTTTACATTTTTAGACAACAAAAAAAGCAAGTGGTCTACTTGCTTTTTGTTCTGAAGGCTCGGCAAAGCCCATGTTACACAAAAACAGGAGAGCCACTTGCCTTATGAGGACAAGTGTGCTTACTTATTTTGCTTTGTAACATTTAAGAATTTTGCCGATTCACAGAACAAAAGCAGAAAAGTTTACACTTTTATTTTTCCATTAAAATTTCTTTCGCAAATGTACAAAAAATATCAAATGAAATATAAAAAACTCTCCTTTTTAATTATATATCTCTTTCAGGTGCAGGATCATCTTCCATAGCAGCAAATGTATTCACTACTATGGGTGTGCAGATAGGTTTTTAGTATATTTATAGCTGAATTTATTGTCTCATAAGAATATTCTTTCAAATGAGGTGTTATTTTTTCAATTAAAATTTCAGCTAAAACGCTTACTTCTTTTTCATTTTTTTCTCGTTTAGCCTCGATTTTTATAATCAAAGGACTTCTTTTTCTATAATACATAATATTTTTTTACAAAAATACCAATATATTTTCTTCATTATTAAGGTTCGCAATATTGCGAACCTATATCTTACTCCCAAATGACTAATTTTCTATCTAATTCTATTTTTCTTCCTCTTGTTGTTGGGTCTCTTTCTATACAATATATTCTTGCTGCTTCAGGAGATATCTTTTCACAGAAGCTAGATCTTATTCGTGATATATGCTGATAGAATAGTCCTGTTTCAATATCTAGAATACCATCTATACTTTTTTCCAAATCATCAAAATTATTTCTGTAAGAAACTTCTTTATAAAACGAAAACAAACTCAATTTATGCTCTACTAATATATCTAGACTTGTTATTTTTTCGTTATCTAAAAATGTGAGATATAACGCTTTAGATAGATGTCTTATATTTATTTCTAAATTTTTATAATCTAGTAAAATGATTTTAAAATCTTTAGTTACCTTTAATCTACTTGGTTGGAATAAGTCTAATCCTTCTTTTTCTGTAATCTCTTTTATAATAGGAATTAAACGGAAGTATTGCCCACTTTCTATGAAATATTTAAGTAGTTCTTCCATTTCCAAAAGTTTTTCATCTAATTCTTGATCTTTCTTTCTCTGAAAATATTTTGTTTTAATACTTATATCTCCAGATATAAAAGAGCTCCTGTATTTTTTATAGAAATCATTCAAATCTTCATTGTCAGGTATTTCAGTAAAAATTACATCCATATGCCCCATTTTCAAAAAAAACAGTCTTTATTTCTCCATTATATTCTAAAAAATATAGAAATTTTTGATCGAAATTTCGTTTTTCATTATTTAGTTCTGTTAAAATATCATTCAAAATATCATCCTTATAGTATAAATAAGGATAGAAGTACTTTAAAAAATTTTTTGTTTTTTCATCATCTATCTAGTTGTCATTTTTTAGAAATTCTAATGCTTTGTATTTTTCCTTACTTTGAGTAGTATCTATGAATAGTGTAAATACATTAACCATATTAAATAAATATGGGTCTATTCGGATGATGTTATTATAGATGTTGTCTTCGTTGAAATTTTTATAAAAATCTTCGTATCTTCGATTTCTTTCTGTGTAATTAAACATAAAATAAATATTAAAATTTTTACAAAAATAATATATTTATGTAAAAAATATAGGGGGAGGATCTATAATGACCGCCCTATATCATCTTTTTTTGGGTTATCCCCCTCTATCAATATATGTAGAAGATGAAAAAACAACTAATATTTTATGAAAAATTTTTACAATACAGATAAATATTTTTTATTATTATTTGTGTCCAAAGTAAGTAGTCAAGGTAAAGGAATAATAGTGTTAGAAAATATAGTATAATTTGTGCAAATTTTATGCAAATAAAAAAGAGTTACCAATCTAAATTTGGTAACCCCCTCATTATTAGCGCCTTTTGCTGGGCTCGAACCAGCGACCCTCTGATTAACAGTCAGATGCTCTAACCGACTGAGCTAAAAAGGCGTTTTGTTCATTTTTAGTGGTGCAAATATAGCATGTATTTTAATATCAACCAAATAATTTTCTAACAAAAAGATGAATTTAATCTTAATTTGTTCATTATCAGTTTGAAAAATATTCGTGTTTTTAAAATAATTTATAAATGTCATTTCCAAAAACGAGAAGCATCAGCCCTAAAAGCAAGATTACTCCTGCCATTTGTGCATATTCTAGCACTTTCTGGGAAGCTGGTTTTCCTGTAATCATTTCCCAAAGGGTAAATATCACATGCCCGCCATCTAGCCCAGGGATAGGGAGTAGGTTTAGAAATGCTAACCAAACAGAGAACATAGCTGTAAAACTCCAAAATGCTGCCCAGTCAATCTCTGTAGGCATCATTTTCACGATTCCGATTGGTCCAGAAACTTGTTTGTAGCCCTCAGTTTGTTTGTTGAATAATATTTTAAATTGTTTAACCTGCTGAGTTAGTGATTCTATCGTTCTTTCAAAACCTCTTCCTATCGCTTCAAAGAAACCGAAGTTTTTGGTCTCTTTGGCTTTCTCCAAAACAGCCATTGCTTGGGCTTCATCTACTTTAAAGCCAAGTTTACCTTCCTTGTCTACACTAGCACCAGCAGTTTGGTTTTGTCCGTTTCTAATAAATTCTAGGCTAATTTTTTTATTTTTATTTTCATTAAGAGTAGTGGCTAGTTCATCAAAAAACATTATTGATTTACCATTAACTCCCACGATTTTATCACCTTTCATCAGACCAGCTTCTTTTGCTCCACCAGCAATTGCTGAATCTACTACTACGGGTACTCTTGGAGCAATATAGCCTCTTCCGCCAGATTTTAGCACTTCGCCAACGCCTTCTTTATTGATGTCAAAAGTTACTTCTTTCCCCTCTCTCATTACGGTTACTTGGTCAGCAAAGAGCATATTTATTGCGGAATTATTGAAAGACAGGGCAGGTTTTCCATCTATTTTTAAGATTTTATCACCTGGTTTTAGTCCCATTTTCTGTCCTGCTTCATTCACGGAAATTCCATTCTCCATTTTAGAATTATTATAGAAAACCTCTCCTTTGAAGAAACTTAATGAAGCGAAAATTATCCACGCCAAAAAGAAATTCACTGTAACTCCGCCAAGCATGATGATAAGTCTTTGCCAAGCTGGTTTGCTACGGAATTCCCAAGGTTCAGCAGGTTTTTTCAATTGTTCTGTATCCATGCTTTCGTCGACCATTCCCGCTATCTTTACATAGCCACCCATAGGCAGCCAGCCGATGCCCCATTTTGTGCTCTCTGGGTGTTTTCTCCAGTCACTATCTGGGAGGTTTTCTGTATTGATAGGAACTTCTTTTTTTTCTCCATCTATCTCGATGACTTCTGTATCAGGCTGATTTTTAGAGAGAAATTTGTATTGCCATTTTCCGTTGATTTTTTTCATTGAAAATAAAGAAAACCAAGGGTCAAAGAATAGGAAAAATTTTTCTGCTCGGGTCTTGAACCATTTTGCAGGAAGATAATGCCCTAATTCATGTAAGAAAACTAAAATAGAAATACTTAGAATAAACTGAAATATTTGTATTGCTAAATCCATCAAATTTAAAATTAAAATCGTGCAAAGGTAATAAAAACATTATTAAATATTTTTGGATTAAAAATAAAAATAATAGATTTACAATCAAAAATCAGAAAAAATGAAAATAACAGCGTTAAATTTGGATATTCGATGGAAATCTCCAGAGGAAAATATCAATATCATTGAAGAAAAACTAAAAGATGAGCAAGCGGATGTATTTCTTCTTCCAGAAATGTTTACTACTGGATTTTGTGTTGATACGGAAGAGGTAGCAGACAGCAAAGGCGAAACCCTAGCATGGATGAAGCGTTTTGCGGAGAAGAAAAAATCAGCAGTGGGAGGGAGTGTTTCAGTGAAAGAAGATGGGCGGTTTTATAATAGATTTTATTTCGTGGAACCTTCTGGGAAAGTCCATCAATACGATAAAAAACACTTGTTCTCTTTCGGTGGAGAGGACAAAATCTATACACCAGGGAAGGAGCGTGTAGTGGTTGATTATAAAGGAGTTAGGTTTTTGCTTCTGGTGTGCTATGATTTGAGATTTCCTGTATTTGCTAGAAATGTAGATAATTATGATGTAATGATAGAT
>CAUQSG010000016.1:0-28039 GCA_963520725.1 uncultured Flavobacteriaceae bacterium
CCCTTAGTTTCTTGGTTTCGGAAGGAGAGAGTTTTATGTTCCATGTGAGGAAACCTTTTTCGTCGTCCTTCGCGGCACCGCTTTTGTCAAGTACTTCTATTTTCACGGCTTCGTTGTTGCTCAGCGGGAAACGGTCTTTTACTTCTATGCTGATTTGTTCTTTCTTGTTATTTTTGATGATTAAATCATATGTAACCACCTTTTCGCGGTAAGAAGAAAGGAATTTTTCGCCAGATTTATCTTGGACATCTTCTCTTCTGATGCTGATTTTCGGGTCGTTGCCCAGCGTGATGTTCATTTCATTGTTGGTTTGGTCTGGGCTGACGCGTGTTTCACCGATATACATGTTCTCAAAGATGACACTCGCAGGCGCAGAAACCAAATGATACTTGCTGAAATCCTTTACTTTCGCTAAAAGATAAGCTTCTCTCCTGTAATTAGGCGCAGTGAAGTATTGATAATCAGCAGGGATTTTCTGTTGATAAAGACTGATCAGGTGGTCTTCGTTATTGGACAAGATATCGTAAGGAATGTCTATATCATAGCTGGTGTTGAGTTCGTTTGCATTGACATTAAAACCAGCGTAGCCTACAGCAACACTTGCGACAGAACCTTCTAAAGCATTGGATTGAACATCGTACTCTTCTTTATTTACACTTCCCATTCCTCTGATTCTTATGGCAGCAGATTTGTCGGCAATTTTTTCTTCCCTTAGGATTTCTCTTTCTTTCGGGCTTTGTGCATAGATGAACCAAGGGCTTACCGTAGGAGCATAATTGTTTCTGGAAGAATTTCCATTGATAAGGGTAAGTTTTACGCCTTTCCAATCCAGTCCTGTATTTTGTTTTACAGTAGCCTTGAAGGTTACATCCAGCGGAGCGGAGATTTTGTCAGCCTTTATCTCGTAGTAAGGTTTCCAAGAAACATTGTCTGTAAGATAGTTGATATTCAGTTTGATATTTCCAGCGGCAGGAGACATTAGTTTTAGGACGATTACGCCATCGGCAAACTCTTCTGCTTCCTTCTGTTCTTTTGTTTTTAGGCTGCTTTTCAGTCGGGAAAGTTTTTTGCTGAGGTCATCGCCTTTTGTTCTGAGGGAAACGAGTTTGTTTTCCAGTTCTATTCTCTTGTTGGTGTAGAACTCGGTCAGTTGTGTCAGCTGTGCGACATTGGAGGAATTGCTTCCCACCAGCACGGTTTGGTTTTTGTCCAAAAGTTCTACAGCTTTCTTGTTGGCATCCAGCTCTATTCGGTTTTTAGAGATGAGGTTTTCCACGATTTTGATGCTGTCATTCACTTTTTTAATTTGTGGATTGGTAGTATCCATTTTAAAATCTGTGGAATAATCATTGGTAAACTGCGAGGAAAGAATAGAAATGTTCTTGCTGTTTACGCCGATTTGGATGGTTTTTTCGTTAATTTCTTCCGAAATGTTGCCAATCACTATTTCGGAAATTCCCGAAGGAACACTGAAACTTACTGTGTTCTGCAGTTCTGCGGAGTTTCTATACACTTTCACGGCGGTTACTTTTGCCTTTGTGTAAATGGGTTTTTGTGCGAAAAATAAATTTGCCGAAAGCAAAAATAGAAACGCAAATAAAGAATGTCTTTTCATAATTAAAGAAATTTGTTAATGCTAATTTAAGAAAAAAATAATTCATAAAGTCCGTATTCTCAAATAATTTTGGGAGTTTTGGTTTTTAAAATGTATTTTTGTCCGAAATTTATACAAACATGGAATTGATACACCGCAACTTACTGATAGGAATTCATGATGCATTGGAGGAAACTTTTTTTCAGGATAAAAAATATGCTGATAAGGTTTTAGAGCGATTACTAAAAGCTCACAAAAAATGGGGAAGTGCCGACAGGCAGGTGGTTTCGGAGATATTCTATGATATAGTCCGCTGGAAAAAACGCCTAGAATACTACATGGGCGAGGGGACAAAACCGTCTAATATCTACAATTTGATTTTGGCTTATCTTCTTTGGAAGAAGGTGAAATACAAGAAATTTGATGAATTTGATGGAATAAAAACAGGCGGAATTTTGTCTAAATTGGACAAAAAAACATTCCCTACCAAAGCCATAGAACACTCTGTGCCAGACTGGCTGGCAGGTTTGTTTGAAAAAGAGCTGGGAGCAAAATGGGAGAAAGAAATGTCCGCTCTCAATGAACAGGCGCCTGTGATTTTGAGAGCAAATTCACTCAAAATTTCAGCAGAAAACCTTGTAGAAATTTTAAAAGAAGAGGGCGTAAATTCCTTTGTATTAAGAGGTTATCCATATGCTGTCCAGCTGGAAGAAAAGAAAAATGTATTTCTGACATCGGCATTTAAGGAAGGTTTTTTCGAGGTGCAGGACGCTTCATCACAAAAAATAGCCGAACTTTTGGATGTGAAAGAAGGAATGAGAGTGGTGGATGCCTGTGCAGGCGCAGGAGGGAAAACCCTTCATATCGCTGCATTGATGAAGAATAAAGGGCAGATAATAGCCTTGGACATCTATGAATGGAAACTTGCCGAGCTGAAACGAAGAGCAAAAAGGGCAGGAGCTTTCAACATAGAAACCAGATTTATAGAAGATAATAAAGTCATCAAAAGACTTCACAATACTGCAGACAGGCTTCTGATAGATGCGCCATGCTCAGGACTCGGAGTACTGAAAAGAAATCCTGACAGCAAGTGGAAAATAGATGAAGATTTCATCAACAGAATAAAAACCGAGCAGGAAAACATTCTGCAAAACTATTCTAAAATCCTGAAAAAAGGAGGAAAAATGGTCTATGCCACATGTTCCATCCTTCAATCTGAAAACGGAGAACAAGTTAGAAAATTCCTTTCCGAAAATACAGAATTTGCCCTCGTGAAGGAGGAAAATATCATGCCGAGCGATGGCTATGATGGTTTCTACATGGCGCTGATAGAGAGAAAATAACTACTCTTCATGCTTTGTAGAAAGCATTCTGTGGCTGAAAAATCCTAAAATACAGATAATAAGAATCATCACCCCCCAAAGCCAGCCTTTGTCCTTGAATAAAGGTTCTTTGGTGGTTTTTTCCTTTTTAGGGAGTTTTTCCTCATCGGAGAGACCTGCGTCAGACTTTGATAGTTTGAACACTTTGTCTTCTATCAGTTTTAAATCATATTCTGGAAGGGAAGATTTTTTATTTCCATAAAATAGAAAATAGTTTTCTTCGTTTTTTGGTTTAAAATAGACAAAATATTTAGGCGAAACAGCATTGACAGATTTTACAGTAATAGGCGTATTATCTTGATTTTCAATGATAATTTGGAAATCCTTTGCCCATATCACATCATTATTTGAAAATGAAAAATCTAAATCCTTTGCTCCGTAGTAAATGATTTTTCCATAGTAAAAAGTTTCGTAATTTTTCACCCAGCCTTTTTCTGTTTTTACGCTGTCTACCAGATATTTAATCTCTATAGGGCGCGAAAAAGCATCGTTTTTCTCTATATTTAAAATCAGTGAATAAATAGGGATTTTGTAGGGTAGAGAAAATGTGATGACAGAGTTTTTGTCTTTTGTGCTGTTGGTTTGTTTTATGTTATTGATTAACAGTTTATTAAATTCTATTTTCGGTGTGAATTTCTCCTGCATAGAAGCTCTTTGCAAAATAGGAGTTTCTTTACTAGGAATGAAAATTCGGTAAAATTTATAATTCGTTTTTTCAAAAGCCAGCAGCTGGAAATTGTAATCGGTTTTGCTATTTTGGATGGAAAGTATTCGGTAATTTTCCAAAATAGAAAACCATTGTTTTTGGTCGTGGCTGCCTTCCAAGGTTATTTTCCAATCAAAATTTTGATTGGAAAAACGCAGGTCAATTTCCTCTATGTCCGCTGTGATGGGACTTTCCAGCGTGAAATAGTATCCATCAGCAGTTTTGGTCTGGTTTAGGATTTTAAAACCGATGTATTCGGTAGTTCCATTTTCAAGGGAGGCAAATTGCGTTTTGGACAGCAAATACGGAACCTCCAGCGAGTCTTTTCCCAAAAACTGATAAATCCTAATATCAGAAAAATTTTGGTTCAATTTTTCATACATCGGCAAGGGAATTTCTATTTTGTTCCACTCGGTGGCAGGATTGGGTTTTATGGCTCTTTTGAACGAAAAATTATTTTTCTGAGCAAATCCCAAAGCAGAAATTCCCAAGAAAATTAGTGAAAATATGGATTTAATTTTTAGTTTCATCACCGATTTTGTCTTTAAATTTATTGTATAAAAATGAAATGATAAGAAGTAGTAACCCTAAGATTATCAATACGATAGTTTTAGAAATCGTGCTGAGATTAGAGATGTCGTATAGGAATAATTTAGCCAAAGTGATGCCGAACAGCACAAGGGCAAAAATTCTGAGATGTTTCTTCTTTTTGTAAATTCCGAGGCTTACCAAAATAAGCGAATAAACGCTCCAAAGGATGCTTAGTCCTAGTTTGAAAATATCTTGATAACCAGCGATATCCAGCCAAGTTACCAGTTCATTGCTCAAGAAATTAAGAATAGAAATATGAATCACTGCTTCTAGGAAAATATGGAATTTTGTGTTTTCCAATTGGGTTTTAGCATTTTTGAAAATCGCCCAGAGTGCAAATGCTATACTGCTCCAGAGTGGGTATCGGATTAAGATATAGTTAAAACTAACATTGAAATATTTGTTTGAATTTCCATTGATGTAGGAGTAGCGTAGTTCTCCCAATTCTCCTACTCCAAAAGTCTGAGCGGCAAATAAAACTAAAAGCCCAATAGCAATAGCTGAAACTCCTAAAATTTTGTTCTTGAATTTATAGAAATTCAATAGAGCCATTCCTCCAAAGAATACTAGAGAGTAGACAAGGAGATATATGTTCCTAAAAATACCGATATCATTGTTGTATTCATTGTATTCATCTCCTTTCTCACGAACAAGAACAGATGAACTTTCATACCAATAATCAAAATAGTATCCAATCTCATTTCTAAAAGTGAGATACGCTGTCAATACTAATAAAACTGGTAGATAGAACGATTTTATAGTATTAAAAGGACTAAATTTTTCGTCTTCTGTATCAGGGTATTTTCTCGAAAGATAAACAGCAGAACCATATCCCAAAACAGCAAAAATACCTGTCAGGAAATTGATATTCCAGAAAGCATGAATATCTAAATCAACAGCATAACTATAACGCTCCCAGTCTTCGAGAAAACTTAGAAAAGCAAGTCCAAGTATAGGGAGGGATATTTTTTCGTAAATGGATATTTTTTTTGTTTTTCCAAGCCAAAACAAAATAGCTCCTTGGGCTGTCCACATAAGCGTTACCCAGTTTCCATCCAGCTGAATTGGTATTGCAATCGTAATGAAAGTGAAAACCATCCCTAATGTGGAATAGAACAAGGTAGAATCAGCAAGTTTTTTCGATTTGATAAAGAATAAAACAGCAAAATGGATAACAGCATTAAACAAAGTGAATAACCCTAAATAGGAATCTAATATACTATGTCCATTAAAAATACCAAATCCAAATCCAAAGTAAATAAATGAATTCAGTAGAATAAGGATAATATTGACTTTATCCAGTTTTTCTTTTGAAATGATGTTATTGAATAAAGAAACTCCATAGAAAACCAAGAAAAATGCCGTAGCAAAGCCTAATCCCAGCGCTTCATATCCTTGTAGATTTGAATCAAAAGATTTATCTGCAAACCAAGAGCCATATATCATCCAAGTGAAAAAGAAAGCGCTGTAATGTAATGATTTCCAGTCTTTTTTTATAGAAATAAATAAAATGCCAAGGTTGATTATGAGCATATAACTGAACAAAATATCCACTCTTCCAGAGCCTGATGACAGGAGGAATGGTACAGCATAAGCTCCTATAAGCCCAATGTGGGCAATCACCACACGATTGTATTTTATCGCAGTAAATACGGTAAAAGCAGTGAATATCAGCATCATCACAAAAGCTAAAACCTGTGGAATGAGACTGTAAAAACTATATGCAAAATAGGTGATAAAATAGAAAATAGAAATGGCTCCACTTACTAAAACTGCACTGTATCCCTCAAATTTTGGTTTTAGTTTGATTCCAAAACCAAGCAGCCCGATTCCCATCAGGTATCCAAGTATAATTCGTGTAAGAGGGCTGATGAGTTCATTTTCAATAGAATATTTAGCTCCGATGGCAACACCGATTACCACAATGAGAATTCCAATTTTGTTAATCCAGCTTTCTCCTATAATCTTCTCTAAATCAGATGGTTGTTTAGGAAGGTTTATTTTAGGAGCAGAAATCTGCGGCTTAGGAGCGGTAGGCGCTGTTATAACTGGTTTTTCAGTTGCTTTTTCAGCTAGTGTTTCAGTTGGTCTTTCAATAGGTTGTTCAACTGATGTTTTTACTGTATTTGCAGTAGACACAGAAGAAAAATTACTTTGTCTTTTTAACTCAGCTAATTCATTTTCCAGCTGTTTTATTTCATTGTAAACAACAGACTGCCTATATAGTAAGTTGCCTATCCTTTGTTCTAGTTCATTTATCTTTTGTGGATCCATCTTTTGACAATTTAAGCAAATTTACAATTTTATTGTCTAAATATATGTAGAAAGTTTTTGTAAAATCTATTTTTCATGTTAAAGAAAATTATTATATTTGCCGACTAAACTTAGATGATAAAATGAGTACAATTTTTATACTACTGATGGTTGCTATCATCATTGCATGTATTTTGTTAGCTATTATTATTTTAGCTCAAAATCCTAAAGGAGGAGGGCTTTCAGGAACTTTTGGAGGAGCATCTTCTGCATCTTTTGGGATACAGAGAACTAATGATTTTATGGAGAAAGCTACATGGACACTTGGTGGTGTCGTGGTAGGGCTTATTTTTCTAAGTGTGGTGCTTACAGCGAAGCCTTCTGCAGTTGTGATACCAAATGAGAAGCCTCATACTACTGCGCCAAGCAATGCAGCAAAGACACCAGTGAAAGCTGATGAGTCAGCAAAGACAAAATAAATTTGGGTTAATAATTATATAAATATCGGTTTAAAGCGAATTTCTTTAAACCGATTTCTAATTTTAAAGAAATTTAATTACTTAGTAAAAAAAGATAAAAATAATAATTGATTATGAAAAAAGCAGGAATTTTATTGTCATTTTTGGTAGGAATGAATTTTGTTTCGGCACAGGAAAAACCTGTGTCAGAGACACAAGCAGACCTTTCTATTGTAAACAAAACAGCTTATAATCCTTACAGAAAAGGAGCAATATTTTTGTATTGGGGCTGGAACAGAGCTCTTTACAGTAATTCAGATGTTCATTTCAGAGGGAATGACTATGATTTTACCCTTCATAATATGGTAGCTAAGGATAGACCGACGGATTTTAGTTTTGATGATTATCTTAATCCGCTTCGTGTTACGATTCCTCAGACTAATGCTAGAAGGGTATTTCATTAAGGATAATTTGGCTCTTGTTTTGGCGCTAGACCATATGAAATATGTGATGAAACAAGACCAAACCACAGATTTTACTGGGAAAATTTCTGACCCTCACTATGCTGCGATGGTTAGAGATGGAAAAGTGGATTTGACAGATGGAGAATTCCTTACATTTGAGCACACAGATGGGCTTAACTATGTAAACATCGGAGCTGAGAAATATAATAAAATCTACCAAGGGAATAATTTTAATATTACTTGGTCTTACGGTGGAGGTTTAGGAGTTTTATACCCAAAATCTAATGTTAAGCTTTTTGGAAATGAGAGAAGTGACCGTTTCCATGTGGCTGGATTTGGATTAGATGCTAGAGCGAGTTTGAATTTTGTTTTCTGGAAGCATCTAATGGCGAGAGTAGAAGCGAAATACGGCTATATCAACATGCCTGATGTGAAGACAACGCTGAACGACAGACCAGACAAAGCGCAACAAGATTTTGTTTTTGGACAAGTGAATTTCGGAGTTGGATATATTTTCCAAACAAGAAAAAGCAAATAAAAATTGACAGCCATGAGTTTAGACTTGTGGCTGTTTTTTTAATCTTAATTTCTTAAAGTCCTAATATTAATTTTGCAATGGTAAAATAAACCATCACGCCAAGAATATCGTTGGAAGTGGTGATGAATGGACCTGTAGCAATAGCTGGGTCTATTTTGTTTTTGTTCAGGAAGATAGGAACGATGGTGCCTATCATCGCTGCGATGATGATGACAGAAAGTAGAGCAACTGAAATCGTAATGGAAATCATCATATCATGATGATTGACAAATAGATTGAATCCTAAAATAATCAGTGATAAAATCATTCCCGAAGCCACAGCTACGCTCACTTCTTTCATTAGAGTTTTTAGGGTGTTTTGTCCCAAAGTATTATTGGCAAGTCCTTGTACGATAATCGCTGAAGCCTGTACACCGATGTTTCCAGCGGTAGCCGCTATCAGTGGAACGAAGAACATCAAGGCAGGGACATGGCTCATCGCTTCTTCGTTTCCTTGCAGAACTCGTGAACCTATCAGACCGCCCACCATTCCGATGAACAGCCACGGAAGACGGGCTTTGGTGATGTTTAAAATGGTGTCTGTAGAGTCAATATCCGTAGCAATCCCTGATGCCAGCTGGTAGTCTTTATCCGTTTCTTCTTTGATAAAGTCCATGACATCGTCTATGGTAATTCTCCCGACTAATCTTCCCAAAGCATCTATTACAGGCACTTCAAAGAGGTCGTATTTCTGCATGTATCGTGCCACATCTTCGGCAGGTTCATTGTCCTGCACACATCTTATTTTGGAATTATACACATCCGAAACCTTGGAAGAAGTGCTGGTGGTAAGCAGTTTTTTTAAACTAAGGGTGCCGAGGAGCTTGTCTTGTTCGTCCACCACATAGATAGAGTAGACTTCATCCATGTCTTCGGCTTGTTTGCGCATTTCCCTTACTGCGGCGATGATGGATAGATTGTGGTCTACTTTTACCAGCTCTGTTGCCATGAGACTTCCCGCTACATGGTCATCATAGCGGAGGAGTTCTACGATGCTCTGTGCTAGTTCATCATCATCTATATGCTGGATGATTTCATTTTGTTGGTGCTCGGGCAGTTCAGCGATGATGTCTGCTGCATCATCGGAATTTATCTCACCGATGATTTCTTCTGCGATTTCTTTGGTGGAGAAGTTTTTTAGGAATTCTTTTCGGTCTTCTTCATCGATGTACAAAAGCATTTCCGCAGAAACATCATTGTCCATCAGTTCATAGAGAAATACCCTTTGAGAATCATCTAAAGTTCCAAACAAATTGGCAATATCCACCGCCTCCATTTCCGAAATAATTTCCGAAATGGCTTTTGCATTTTTCTCTTCAATGTACGAAAGCAGCGGCTGGTAGATGTTTTCTTCTTTTGGCATAGATTATTTTAGATTTTCTTTCCACTCATTGGTAAATGAGATGAAATCTTGTACAGATAGTTCTTCCGCCCGCAAATTTAAGAAATTATGACCAGAAAGCCCCTCAGGAATGTTTAAAACTTTTAGTGCATTGCTGAGTTTTTTTCTTCTTTGGTTAAAACCAGCTTTTACGATATTTTTGAATAAAGTTTCGTTTCCTGCAAGTCCTTCTTTGGGATTTCTCAGTAATGAAATCACGCCAGATTTCACTTTTGGTGGTGGATTGAAAACATTTTCATGAACCGTGAAAAGATATTTGACATCATAATAAGCCTGAACCATGACGGACAAAATTCCATAATCTTTCGTTCTGGGAACGGCTGCTGTTCGTTCCGCTACTTCTTTTTGGAACATTCCCGCCATTTCTGGTATCTGCTGATAGTTTTCTATAATGTGAAATAAAATCTGCGAAGAAATATTGTATGGGAAATTCCCTATCACAGCTGCCTGCTCATTTGGAAAGATTTTAGAAAAATTTGTTTTCAGGAAATCTCCCACGAAATGATTTTCTTTCAGTTGAGGATAATGTTCTTTTAGGTAGGCGATAGACTCTGTATCTATCTCTGCCACAAAGGTTTCGGTTTCTTTTTCTAAAAGATATTTGGTGAGGACACCCATCCCTGGGCCAACTTCCAAGACTTTATCATACCTGCTGAAATGGAGGCTGTTTGCGATTTTTTTTGCGATATTTTCATCGGTTAGGAAATGCTGTCCGAGGTGTTTTTTGGCCTTTACACTCATTAAATTCTAAATTTTTCGGCAAAGTTAAGGCTTTTTGAAACAAAATTTATGATTTAATTAACATCAATTTTTTCGTATTCCTACTTTGATTTAGCGAGATTTTTTCTATTTTAGCCGAAAAATTTATCAAATGGCACATTCAATAGATGATTTTAATAGAAGAAGGCTTCGTTCCAGTAATATTACTGTGGTTGTCAGTATCTCATTGGTTCTTTTTTTGGTTGGACTTTTTGGGTTGATTTTGATAAATGCACAGAAATATTCTGACTATATCAAGGAACAGCTGGTCATTGCAGTGTATTTTGATGAATATCTGGATCCAAAGGATTCAGCAAAAGCGGGTGAATATCAGCAGGAAACCTATAAATTGATTTCTGAACAAAAATATGTAAAAAAGACAAAATTCATTACTAAAGAAGAAGCGAAAATAATAGCTAAAAAACAGCTGGGAATAGATACAGAGGGACTTTTCGAGGAAAATATTTTCCCTCCATCAGTAGAAGTTACCCTAAAGCCAGCCTATGTAGCTCCTGATACTATTAATGCAGTAATGAAGCATTTACAGGGGATAAAAGGAGTAAAAGAGGTGAAAAATGACACCAAAATGACACAGGAGGTCTATTACAATTTGGATAGAATTTTATTGTGGATTATAGGATTTACTGTATTATTCTTGATAATAGCTATTGTGCTTATAAACAGTTCTATCCGTCTTAAAATTTTCTCTAAAAGATTCATTATCAAGACAATGCAGCTGGTGGGAGCGAGAAGAAGATTTATCCTAAAACCATTTATAAAAGAAGCGGTTATTTTAGGCTCTATAGGTGCGTTTATTGGGCTTGTATTCCTTTTCTCAGCGTGGTATTATTTTACAAATCAGATTGGTTCTGAGTTTGTTCCAGATACTAACAAATTCATATGGCTGATATTGGGCGTTGTAGCTGTGGGAATTGGTATTACAGTTTTCAGTACAGTATTTGCGACATGGAGATTTTTGAAAACAAAAACTGACGATTTATATTATTCTTAAAAGAGAAATAGCAGAATGAAAACCAAAAATAAAAATATAGAAACATCATATAAAGAAAACACATTTTATTTCAGCAAAGCTAATTTTAAATTGATGCTGATAGGTTTGGGGCTTATCGCTTTTGGATTTATCCTAATGATGGGCTATGGAGCGAACACCAAACCAGATGGCTCTTTTGACCCAAATTACTGGAATGATGATATTTTTTCTGTGGTAAGAATCAGAATAGCGCCTTTGCTGGTGGTGGTTGGTTTTGTGGTGCAGGTGGTTGCTATACTAAAAAGAAATAAATAATGGATATAGTAAAAGCTATTATTGTTGCAATCGTAGAGGGGCTTACGGAGTATCTTCCAATCTCTTCTACGGCTCATATGGGATTTACAGCGGCTCTGCTCGGAATGGAAGAGTCGGAATATCTTAAGATGTTCCAAGTGTCCATTCAGTTTGGGGCGATTCTTTCCATTGTAGTTTTGTATTGGAAAAAGTTTTTTGATTTTTCTAATTTTAATTTTTATATCAAACTGACTTGTGCCGTTGTTCCAGCCTTGATTTTAGGAAAATTATTTGATGATAAAATAGAAGCAGTTCTTGGTAATCAGATCGTTATCTCTTGTGTTTTGGTTTTGGGAGGAGTGGTTCTACTCTTTGTAGATAAGTGGTTTGATAACAAGGAAAAAATTGATGACGAGAAAGGTATATCTATTAAAAAAGCTGTGACTATCGGTTTTTGGCAGTGTTTGGCTATGATGCCTGGGACATCTCGTTCTGCAGCCTCTATCATTGGAGGAATGAGCCAAGGGCTTAGCAGAAAGGCGTCAGCGGAATTTTCTTTCTTTTTAGCTGTTCCTACGATGATGGCAGTTACGCTTTATTCTGTATTTATCAAGACTTGGGGAGAGGGAACGCCTAATGCCCAAAAAGGATATGAAATGATTTTGGCTTCCACTGAAAACATTATGGTTTTCATTATCGGAAACATTGTGGCTTTCATCGTGGCAATGATAGCAGTGAAGACTTTTATCAATGTTCTTGCGAAATATGGCTTTAAGTTTTGGGGCTGGTATAGAATCATTGTCGGAATAGTTTTATTGATTTATTTTTATTTAAACAAATAATAAATGACTGCGGAGCAAATTCTTGAAGGTCAGGTTTTTCTGGTTGATAAGCCCTTGGATTGGACTTCGTTTCAAGCGGTCAATAAAATGAAATTTAAACTAAAAAAAGAGTTTAAATTTAAGAAAATAAAAGTAGGGCATGCAGGAACCCTTGACCCTAAAGCTACGGGGCTTCTCGTGGTATGCACAGGTAGGGCAACCAAAAAGATATCCGAAATCCAAGATGCACCGAAAGAGTACTGGACAGAAATAAAAATAGGTGTGCAGACAGAATCCTACGACACCGAAAAACCAGAAATTTTCCCTACGGACATCAGCCACATCACAGAGGATTTTGTGACAGAAGTTTTACAAAAATTTTTAGGCGAAATCACTCAGAAACCACCCATTTTTTCAGCGATAAAGGTAGATGGTGAGAGGGCTTATGATTTGGCAAGAGCAGGGGCTTCTGTAGAGATGAAATCCAGAAAAACTACAATTCACTACATCAAAGATATTCAGATAGAATTTCCATATGTCCGTTTTTTAGTGGGCTGTTCTAAGGGAACTTATATTCGCTCTCTGGCTCATGATATAGGGCAGGAGCTGGGCGTAGGCGCCTATCTTACTCAGCTCAGAAGGACTAAAATAGGAGAGTACAGCGTAGAGGAGGCTTCTGGCAAATTTTTGAGTAATGAATTTTTATTTTCGGAAATTTAGATTATATTTGTATCCGTTATCAAATAATGATGATAAAAACTGCAAAACATATTAAAACTTTTTTGGCTTCGGTGCTGCTACTCATCTTCGTGATGAATGTATCGGGCTTGTTTGTGCGTTTGCATCATCAGGAAACTCATCAAAAAACAGAAAAAATAGCAGAATGCAGCGATAAAGTCTGCTATCACAAAGCGCATTTACAGACCAAAAGCGACTGTGATTGTGGGTTTTTATGCACATTGAATTATTTCTATATTCTTCCAGAAAAACCACTCACAGAGATTCATGTAAATGAATATTTCTCATATTTTTCATCGTATAAAATTTTCGTATCAGAGAGGATAGTTCTTCTATGGCAATCCCGCGCTCCTCCTGTACTTTCTTAGTTTTTATTGAATGTTTATTGATTTGATGAAAGTCAATATCGTAGTTGATTTTACTTAAAATCAAAGCATTCCCTTTTTCAAGCAAAAAACATTTTCGGTTTTAAAAAAAATCATCCATTTCATTTTTGTATTAAATCATTTTATATGACTCAAAAATTGGTATTTGGGATTATTTTCTGTGGATTTCATATGCTTTTTTCGCAGGAAGTAACGCCCAAAAACATTGACACGCTTACAATTGTAAATAAAAACATATCGGCCGATAATCTTGTAAAATTTTCTAAAGAAAATCTTTCGGAAAATATAGGTCAAAATCTTTCAGAAGTGCTGTCGAAAGCGGCGGGAATTACCCTTCGACAGGCAGGAGCCACAGTCGCAAAACCTGTGATAGAGGGCTTGGGAAACACAAGGATTTTGATTCTAAATAACGGCGTAAAGCTGGAAAGCCAAGACTGGTCTGATGACCACGCACCAGAAATCGGTATGGGTATTCCGCAGAATATCAGTATAATAAAGGGCGCTCAGAGTGTGAGATATGGCGCTGGGGCGCTTGGCGGAGTGGTTCTGCTGTCTCCTAAAAACCTTAATTATAGTGAAAAACTGGCTGGTGCAGTGATGCTATCTGGAAATTCTAATTCTGGAAAAGTCTCTGGCGGAGGCTATCTAGAAGGAGTGCTGGGGAAAAACTGGGCATGGAGAGCGCAGGCAAATGCGCAGTATGCAGGAGATTATAAAACTCAAAATTATTATGTCAATAATACAGGAATTCGGGAGCTGAATTATTCTGCCGAGCTGGAATACCGTAAGAATGAATTTAAATCTAATTTGTATTTT
Organism: uncultured Flavobacteriaceae bacterium; assembly: GCA_963520725.1. Taxonomy (GTDB): domain Bacteria; phylum Bacteroidota; class Bacteroidia; order Flavobacteriales; family Weeksellaceae; genus JABCPE02. The sequence goes on from CAUQSG010000016.1 coordinate 14,233, forward strand.
AGTGCATATAACTCAGAATTAGGGATTTTCTATGGTGCGGCGTCCAGCAATATAGATGATTTTGAGAGCAGGCTCAAGCTTGGCAGACCTATTACGACATATGGTTTTTCCTACGATATTACAGCTCCAAAGCATAATGTGGCTCATTATTTCCTAAAAAGTGAAACAGAATTTAGGCTTAGTCCGAACAATCATTTTGATTTGGTTTATGCTTATCAAAATAATCACCGAAAAGAGTTTGATGTCAGAAGGTTAGACAGGACTACTATTCCTACGCAGGATACCAAACTTGATTCTCATTTTGTGGAAACGATTTGGAAAAACACACATTTTAGAGGATTGGAAACTCAGTTTGGGGTAAGCTATTTGAGAAAAGAAAATTTCAATGTACCAGGAACAGGCGTAGTTCCTACGATTCCGAATTTTGTTTTGAATAATTACGCAGGATTTTTCATTTCCGAATTTAGACGAGGAAAATGGATGGCAGAGCTGGGAGCGCGTTTTGATTTTAGAACGATAAATTCTTTGGGTTACGATATGTTTGGTCAGCTCTATGGCGGGAAGAGAGATTTTTCAAGTTTTTCGTACAGCGGAGGAGTTCATTATCAGATTACTGACCATCTGGAATATGTAGCTCATGCGGGATATGCGTGGCGTGCGCCAGAGCCTTATGAGCTGTATATCAATGGAAAACAGCACGGAATTCCCATCTACTATGTGGGAGATAAAAACCTAAATGCAGAAAGGGGGCTGAAAATAGTCAATAAATTGTCTTACAAAAAAAATAGATTTTTTGCGGAGATGTCTGCGTTTGTACAGCCGATTAATAATTTTATTTACAGCATTCCTACGCATCAGTATAGGGAGCTGTTTTCTGGGCCGGCGGCGCTATTTAAGTTTGTGCAGAGTGATGCTCTTTTCCGTGGGGGAGATTTAGCGGTGGGAATTCCTATTTCTAAAAATTTAGAATACCATTCCAATCTTTCTTTGGTCTATGCAGACGACCAACATACCAAGGCGTATCTTCCACAAATACCGCCATTACAGCTTTCGCAGAGTTTAAAATGGAATATTCCGACTTCTGTTTTCAAGAATTTTTATGCAAAAGTGGAACACCAGTATTTCGTGAAGCAGAGAAGGTTTAACCCTGATTTTGACCTCGTGGCGGACTCTCCTGATGCCTACCATTTATTGGGGCTGAAAATAGGAGCCGAGCTGGAATACAACAACAAGAAAAGTGTAAAATTCTTTTTGGGCGTAGAAAATCTTACCAATGCACTTTATAAAAATTATACCGATAGATTGAGGTATTTTATTCATGGGAAAGGGATTGACATTCAATTTAAAACACAATTTAATTTTTAATAATCATTAATTCTAATAAATTTTAACATTATGAAAAATAAGTTTTCACTAAACAAAATTTTGACAGTGCTAATGCTGTTTTTAGCGATTTTCAGTATTTCTTCTTGTAGCAGAGATAGCGACAGTCCTCAGGCGCCAACGGACGAAACCAAAGACAGAGGGCACGAAATGCCTGATAGAGTGGAGTTTATATTTAAAAACACGGCGACATCTCAGGAGCAAAGAAGAACGGCGCTGCTGACCCAAGATGGATTGAAATTTGACAATACAGAAGCCGTAGAATGGAAAGAAGGAAACAGCTATCTCCTTGAAATAGTGTATTATAACAATGGAAGGAGACTTAATAGTGAATTCGTTTCACAGGAAATGGCGCCTATTCATCAGCATTTCTTTCAGCTGAATAAAAATGGGAAGCTGGTAGAAGAAACCGAAATGGATAGATTGGTGAGCTATGAATATCAGGATACAGACCCTGAAAATGGAGTTTTGGGAGAGAGTGGAGTCAGCCTTCGCCGTCGTTCGTGGGATACTCAGAACCCTATGGAAGTAGACCCTGTCGGTCTGAAAGGAATTTTCACTATAAAAACGACTGGTTTGGGAACTCAAAGTTTTGATTTAAGGATAAGATTAGCCCATTTCTTAGTTAAAAATAAATTAGAACCTAAGACAGGAAGAGCCAGAAAATACAATGTGTTGCATTATAGCGGTTCATTTGTTTTAGACACAGATATGAAAGTCCCAGTGAAAATAGTTCAATAATATTTAGATAATTTAAAGTAAACAAATAAAAATTTAATAATATGAAAAGTTTTTTAAAATCAATCAAAGTTGTATTAGCAGTAGTGTTTTTTGTTTTTTCGCTTTTGGCTTGTAGAAGTCAGGAGAATGATGATATCGTGGTACCAAAGCCAAAACCAGAGCAGTCCAGCACGGAACTGAAATGGAGTAAGGTGGAATTTCGTTTTACAGAAGGGCATTCTCACGGGTATTTTCATGGTTCGCCAGAATATCCAGGTGTGAAATATCTGAAATCTGTACAAAAATTCTTTTTTGAGAATAAAAACGGTCAGATAGTTCCATCGGCTGATAATCCTGCTGCCCTTAGTGTAATGTCTGCTGATGGAGGGCTGTCTCTCTATGGATTGGAGATTTTCTATTACAATGAAAAAGGTGAGCGAATCAACAGTGTTTTGGCATCTGATGAGGCAGCAAAGCAATATCAGCACTTCTTTTTAATGGAAAATATAGTAGCTATAAGTGGCGGGACAGTAGTTCCAAATAAGGAAATCATGACTTATAAATACCGTGATACTAATCCTGAGAACAAATATATCTATAAAAGCTTTGGAGGCCAGCGTGATGCCAAAATAAGACCAGAAAAAATAGGACTGAAAGGATTTTTCGATGTGAAAAAACCATACCTGAATTTTGATTTGAGAATTGTTTTGGCTCAGTTCAGCCAAAAACCAGATAATTTGGAGTATGATAAACTTTCTTCGGCTTCTTTTGATAAAAAATTGGATATTAAAATCCCTGTTCATATTTATACAGATAGAATTAACGAAGACAGCTTAATTGAAGATGCTATGAGGGAATTTGGAGTTACAGAAGCTGAAATAAAAGCAGATATAAATGCAAAATTGAATTCAAAAGTTAATTCTGAAAGTAGTGGAGTTTTCCTCTAAAAAAAATAAAAATCTCTTTCAATTTGAAAGAGATTTTTTTATTGAAATTTATTTTTCTTGTTCTAGATTTCTCTGCCAGAGCCAAGTGGTTCTCAGTGCTTCTTCCAGCGGAGTTTCTGCCTTCCAACCAAGTTCTTTTTCGGCTTTGGAAGCATCTGCATAAGCGATGGTAATATCACCTGCTCTTCTGTCACAGATTTGGTAAGGAATTTCTAGATTATTTGCTTTTTCAAAAGCCTTTACGATTTCAAGGACAGAAGAACCTTTCCCAGTTCCCAGATTGAAAATATCAACTAAAGTTTCTGATTTTTCTGAGGTTAGTTTCTGCAGGGCTTTCACATGAGCTTTGGCTAAATCCATCACATAGATGTAATCACGGATGGCAGTGCCGTCAGGAGTAGGGTAGTCATCTCCCCAGATGTTTAGTTTTTCTCGTATTCCTGCTGCGGTTTGGGTCACATACGGAACGAGATTGTTAGGAATTCCGAGAGGAAGTTCGCCTATTTTAGCTGAAGGATGCGCCCCGATAGGATTAAAATATCTTAATAATGATACTTTCTTTTGGTGGGCAGCAGCAAAATCTTTCAGAATCTCTTCTGCCATCTGTTTGGTTCGTCCATAGGCGGATTCGGCAGGTTTTATAGGTGCTTCTTCATTTATCGGCATCTGGTCAGCCTGTCCATAAACGGTGCAGGAAGAGCTGAAAATAAAATTAGAAATATTTCTTTCTTTGAATTCCTGCAGAAGATTGATAAGAGAAACCATATTGTTTTCGTAGTAGTCAATAGGTTTTACTTGGCTTTCTCCCACAGCCTTGAATGCAGCAAAATGAATGCAGCCATCTATTTTATGAGCATCTAAAACCTGCACTATTTGGCTTCGGTTTCTTAAATCAATAGGATAGAAAGCAGGAGTTTTTCCAGTGATTTGCTCTATTCCAGTTAGTATTTTTTTGTCCGTGTTAGAGAGGTTGTCTACGATAACCACATCAAAACCATTTTCTAGAAGCTCCACCACAGTATGCGAACCGATGTAGCCTAGACCACCCGTAACTAGTATTGTCATGCTCTTAATTATGTTTTGAAATTCCTTTTTTGTATAAGTCTATCAAAAATTTTTTCTTTTCGTTCATCTTCATTTTAGGATTGATAATGGAGATAAACACCACATTGTTTTCCTTTACGCCAGAAAGTATGATTTGATTGATTTTTTGAGATTCATAATCAAGTTCGATACTCCACAAAACATAGCCTTCGGATAGTTTTTTGCTGATTTCGGTAACTTTAGCATTGATGGTGTTACTTTTCCAAAAATCAAAATCCCACTTATAAAAAGCCTCTAACAATTCAGTTTGAGAAAGACCTTCCTTGTAAAATTCCATATTCTGAGAAGGCCGAACAGAAACTTGTATGTTTGAATTTTGTTTGTCATGGAATAAAAACGCACCCGAATTTTCATCCGTTCTTATGTATTTTACAGATTCGGGAAACTGAACCAAATAGTCATTATTGATTAAAAACTTATTCCCCTCCTGCTGTGCCCACACAAAAGAATTGAAAAATAGCAGTAAAAACAAAAATATTCTCATAATTATGGTGTTTAAAAAATTATTTATTCATGAATTCCAGAACACTTTCTGTAATGTATTTTAGCTGCTCTTCATCCAGCTCTGTGTGCATTGGCAGAGAAATTACTTGGTCTAGAAGCTTGTCTGTGTTTTTAAAGTCAGCATCATTACTCGCTTGGAAGTATGCTTTTTGTTTTCTAAGCGCCACAGGATAATAAATCATTGCAGGGATTTCCTTTGAAGCAAGAAACTCCTGTAGTTCATTTCTTTTTCCATTTAAAACCCTCAGCGTGTACTGATGAAAAACATGAGTAGAATTTTCTTCTCTTTTTGGGATAAGTAAATGTGGATGCCCAGCAAAAGCTTCATCGTAGAAGTTAGCGGCTTTTCTTCTGGCTTCGTTATAGGTTTCTAAATGAGGTAGTTTTCTTCTCAAAATAGCCGCCTGTACGCTGTCCAATCGAGAGTTTACGCCCACTTCATCGTGATAGTATCTCTTGTACATTCCGTGATTTACGATTCCTCTTATTTTGTAGGCCAAATCATCATCATTGGTAAAAATAGCGCCACCATCTCCATAACAACCTAAATTTTTAGAAGGGAAAAACGATGTAGTTCCTATGGTTCCTATGGTTCCTGCCTTTTTCTGAGTTTCATCAGAGAAAATAAAATCAGCACCGATAGCCTGTGCATTATCCTCGATTACAAAAAGATTATGCTCTTTTGCAATTTTCAAAATAGCCTCCATATTCGCGCACTGCCCGAAAAGATGCACAGGCATGATAGCCTTGGTTTTAGGTGTAATGGCTTTTTTAAGCTGCTCAATATCAATAGTGAAATTGTCATAATCTACATCCACCAAAACAGCTTTTAGTTTTAATAAATGGATAACTTCCACTGTAGCCGCAAAGGTGAAATCTGCCGTAATCACTTCATCGCCTTCCTGTAAATCAAGTGCCATTAGGGCAATTTGCAGAGCGTCCGTGCCGTTCGCACAAGGAATCACATTTTTTACGTCTAAATATTCTTCTAATTCAACTTGGAAAGACTGAACCTCAGGACCATTGATAAAGGCTGCCGACTCGAAAACATTCAGCACCGCGTTATCTACTTCGTTTTTTATTTTGAAATATTGACTTTGTAAATCAACCATCTGGATTTTTCTCATAATCAAATTTTTTTGTAAAAATACAATTTCTAAACTATTTATAGAAGGAAATTTGGAAAAGATGTTAAATGTCATTAAAAAAAATTCTTTGGCATAAATATAAAGTCGTACCTTTATCAAAGAAAAAAGGAAGTTTAATCTTAAATGTAAATTATTATGAAACACAGAGTTCCAGTATCTCAGATTATGACAAAGGATGTAGTTAAGCTTACTACAAAAAACACATTGTTTGATGCAGAAAAACTTTTCAAAGAGCATAACATCAGACACTTACCTGTTGTGAGCGGAAACCAGCTGATAGGTATTTTGAGTTATTCGGATTTGTTGAGAATTAGTTTTTCAGAATTGTCGGATAATGAGGAAAAAGTAGACACTACAGTGTATAATGCATACACTATAGAGCAGGTGATGGCAAAAAATCCAGTAGGTGTGTCACCAGACCAAACAGTGAGAGATGTAACTGAAATTTTGGCAAAACAAAGTTTCCACTCTCTACCAGTAGTAGAAAATGGTGAACTGAAAGGAGTAATCACTACAACAGATTTATTGAAATACTTCTTAGAACAATACTAAAAAGTCTTTTACAATAAAAAACAAAACATCTTACTTTTTTTGAGTAAGATGTTTTTTTGTAATTAAATTTATTTCTAAAATTTAAAACTTGATATTCACACCGATAGTCTGATATCCATACAGAGAACCAGCCGACCACTGTAAATCATATTTTCGCTTCTTTTCTGCTACAGGAGAATTATTTACTTTCGTTATTCTCGCTTTGGCAATATTTTTTCCGATAAGGTAGCCGAGGAAAATAGCGATAGGATAGTCTGATACCCAGTGAACCTTGCTCTGAAGCATTTCAAAAGACATCAGCCCTAAAAGAGTGTATCCCACAGGTTTTAGCCATTTTTTGTCTGGGTAATTTTCCGTAAGCACCGTGAGGGCTGCCATTGCAGTGGTAAGATGTCCAGAGGGCATGGCATCATATTTAGAAGTTTCTTTCTGATATGCCGCAAAACTCGGTGCGAAAGTCCAGTGGCTGTGCCATCCATTTCGTTCAGCGGTGATGAATGGACTTTCTCTTCCCGTGATACGCTTTATAGACTGAGCGAAAACTCCCGACAGCGCAAGGCTTTCTATGAGCTGCATAGAGGTGCTGATTGCCCGATAATCGTTTTTAAATAAACCATAAGTTGCAAGTCCTCCACTGATGAGAATCACTGTAGTTCCGTTACCGATGAAATATAGCGCAGAGTTCACATCCGCAGGGATTATTTTTAGAAATCCGAGTTTGCGGTAGGTGTGGGCTTCATTCATGCCGAGAGTTTCGCCAAGATTTCGGCTTTCTCTAATGACCCAAGGGTCGGCAGGTATGAGAGCCACGGTGCTTCCCAAGGCGGCAAGTCCGTATGGATAGTATTTTTTTGAAACTATATCTGTGGCTGTTCCTGCAATGTTTTTGGGCATTTTATTGACAATATCCCAAAACTTTGGTTTTTGATAAATAAAAGTTTCGTTTTCAGATATTTTTACTTCCTGAATTTTTATATTTTGAGTTTGTATGCTGTCCAAAGGTGTTTCCACTGCCAAACTATCATTAGTCTGAGCCATGAAAAAAGAACTTAGAAATAGGCTGGCAAAAATTGTAATCTTCATTATTTAACTATTAATAAACTACGCCCAAGAAAGGGTCTTTTTTTTCTTTTTTAGGTTTGTTCCATTTGTATTTGTGTGTCCAGTATGCTAGTTTCATAGATAGAATTCCCAGCCCAGCGCCGAATAGGACATCACTCACATAGTGTCTGTTGTTAGCTATTCTCATGATTCCCACCACACTAGCCGAACCATAGGCTGCATAAGGCATCCAAGGATGCTCGTCCTTGTATTCCATGGCAAGGATAGTAGCCCCGCTAAAAGCGTATGCGGTATGCCCAGAAGGGAAGGACATACGGGCTCCATTGGGTCTTTCATTGTTGATTAATGTTTTCATTAAATGCGCCAGTCCTAAAGTGATGATGTGTCCTTTGGCATGTATGGCGATACGGTTCTTCCAGTCTGTTTTGGGTTTCATTCCCATCAGCTCAAAACCATAGACAGCGACATGAGGAGCAAACTGGAGATAATCATCAAATTTATTTCTAAAATGAGGAATCTGTTTGTTTCTCCACTGGTGGACTTCCTGTTTGGTTTTCCCTTCGGAGATTAGTCAAAGAGCCATCAGCCCAGCAGGAATGTAGAGTTCCTTGGGTCTGAATTTAGGTCTTTCAATGAGGTTTACACTATCTTGTTTGGCTTCTATGGTCAGGGTTTCCTGCGTTTCTTGTATTTCCTGTTCTGTCACTTCCTGCCCTTTTTGTTCTTGAGCAAGGCATTTGCCGTTTGCAATGAAAAACAAGGGTAAGAAAAATAAAAACTTTAACAACATAAATTCTTAAAATTAATAGTTTTTAAAATTAAAATTTAACTTCAAAAAAAGATTTAATTCTATAAATTTTTCATTTCAGCTTTTATTCTATCTTGTAGATTTTCAGAAGCTTTTATTAGAGGGAGTCTTAGGTGGTTTTTGATAATGCCCATTTCTGCTAAAACTGTTTTCACACCGCAAGGGTTTCCTTCCGCGAAGATAAGTCTTATGATTTCAACGAGCTGATTGTGAATAGCATATGCTTCTTTTACTTTGCTTTCTTTGGCAAGTTTTATCATGTCTGAAAAAAGCTTAGGATAAGCCTGTCCAATTACCGAAATTACGCCGTCTCCACCAGCCAAAGTAACAGGAAGAGTGAACTCATCATCACCCGAAACTAGAGAAAAACCTGTAGGCTTCTTTCTTAAAATATCAAAATATTGGCTGATATTCGGCGAAGCTTCTTTTATCATGAAAAGATTTGGGAAATTTTTGGCAAGTCTCAGCGTTGTTGCTGCTTCTATATTTTGCCCTGTTCGTCCAGGAACATTGTAAATGATGATGTTTTTCCCTGTGGAAGCCAGCATTTTATAGTGCTGATAAATTCCCTCTTGATTAGGTTTATTATAATATGGCGAAACAGAAAGAACTCCCTCAAAGTCGCTTAAATCCGTAGATTCTATTTGTTCTTTAACATCCAAAGTATTATTCCCTCCGATTCCTAAAACTAGAGGAAGTCTTTTGTTATTTACTTTTACGATATGCTCTATGACTTGTGCCTGTTCAGCCTTGGAAAGCGTGGCAGTTTCCGCTGTAGTTCCTAGAACAACTAGGAAATCCGTTCCATTGGCGATGTTATATTCTACTAATTTAGTTAAAGAATCAAAATCTATGGATAAATCCTCATTAAATGGCGTAACCAAAGCTACTCCCAGACCTTTTAAATTACTCATTGTTTAAAATTTTGAAGCCAAATTTAAGGTTTTTATTTAAAAAGATAAAAATAAGCCATGATATTTTAAGTAAAATTTAGGATTTTGATGTTTCTTCTTTTCTTTCTATGGTTTTGAATATCATATTTGAGTAAAAATCCCGAAATAATCTATATATTTGTGGCTGTATTTTAAGAACAAATGAAAAATAAAAGCATATTATTAGGAGCAGTTTTGATGGCTGTGGTGTCATGTACTACACAGCTGAATGTAAGCCAAGTTTCTCCTCAGAAAAATCAGTTGATAAATGGAGAAATAGCGCAGAAAAAAGAGTTGGTTTCCGTTATCACGCCATATAAAAAGGAGCTGGAGAATAAAATGAACCAAAAAATTTCCCATACCGAGGTGGAGCTTAATAGAAAGGGGGATAATAGTTCGCTCGGGCAGCTTTTGGCGGATTTCGTGCTGGAAGGAGCGAATGATTGGGGCGCGAAAAACAGCATTCCTGCGGTAGATGCAGCGATTTTAAATATAGGAGGAATCCGAAATGATATCAGCAAGGGAGATATTTTGCTGAGAAATATTTTTGAAGTGATGCCTTTTGAAAATCAATTGGTTATCGTTAAAATGAAGGGCGAAGACATACAAGGCGTGTTTGACTATTACGAAAAACAAAAAAGAAATAATCCCGTGGCAGGCTTTACGATAGTGGTGGAAAATGGAAAACTAAAACAAGGGCTGATAAACGGCGAAAAACCAAAAGCGGGTCAGTACTACTACATCGCGACATCGGACTATCTGGCTTATGGAGGAGATTATATGAAATTTTTCCTAAAAGGAGAACAGCTTATACTAACGGAAATGACCCTAAGGGATTTATTTATTGAGAAATTTAAACAAAATCCAGAGATAAAAATAAAGCAGGAACAAAGACTGCAATTTATCGGGAATAACCAATAAGGATGAACAAAAATGAATAGAAAAGAATTTTTGAAAATACTGGGTGGAGGAGCTTTGGCAACGACACTTACGCCAAATGTTTTGTCAGCAAAGACATTTGATTCTAAAGATACGCCTCAAAAAATCACCATTCTTCATACCAACGACCAGCATAGCAGGATAGAGCCTTTTGAGGAAGGGCACAGCAGATATCCCAATCAAGGGGGATTTGCGAGGAGAGCCACTCTGATAGAGCAGATTAGAGGCGTGGAAAAGAATGTGCTTTTGTTCGATAGTGGCGATATTTTCCAAGGAACTCCTTATTTTAATATGTTTGGCGGCGAGCTGGAGTTTAAGCTCATGTCCATGATGAAATATGATGCGGCTACTATGGGAAATCATGATTTTGACAATGGTTTGGAAGGTTTTTTAAAGGTTTTACCAAATGCTAAATTCCCATTTATCTGCTCTAATTATGATTTTTCGAATACGATTTTGAAGGGAAAAACACAGCCGTATAAAATTTTTAGAAAAGGAAATATTAAAGTAGGTGTGTTTGGTCTGGGAGTGAAATTGGAAGGACTTGTCGGGAAAAAATATTACGGCGAAACCAAATATCTTGACCCTGTTGCGACAGCTCAGAAATACGCAGATTTCCTTAGAAATACCAAAAAATGTGATTTGGTTGTTTGTCTTTCGCATTTGGGATATGATTACGGACAGTCAGAAGATTTGGTTTCTGATAGAAAATTGGCTGCTCAAACTCACGGAATAGACATTATTTTAGGAGGGCACACGCACACATTTTTGACGGAACCAAATGTCCTTAAAAACAGCAAGGGCGTGAATGTTCTCGTGAATCAAGTAGGATGGGCAGGGATTCTGCTGGGAAGGATAGATTTTTATTTTGATAAAGATAAGAAAATCAGTAAAGTATCTTTCCAAAACCAACTTGTAGATAACAAGATAATCGTTTGATAATATGTTAGATAGAGGAATTCTTTTGTCATATATAAAATATGGTGATAATGATGCTATCTTACATTGCTTTACCGAAAATGCTGGTTTTCAGAGTTTTTTCATGAGAGGGATTTATTCGCCTAAAAACAAGAAAAAGGCTTATCTTACTCCCATGACAGAATTATATTTTACGATTTCTGATTTTCATAAAAAATATAATATACAGACAATCAGTAAAATAGAGAAAGTGAAAACTTTGGAAAATTATGAAGATATTCGGGTGTCATCTATTTTGTTCTTTGTGGCGGAATTCCTTCATCAGGTTTTAAAAACAGAGCTGGTAAATACTCAGATTTATACAAATATAAAGGTTTTCCTGCATCAGTTAGAAAACCAAAACTATCAGGCTCATTATGCTTTTTTGGTCGAATATCTTAGAAGTCAGGGCGTGGCGCCTTTGTGCAGGGAAGAAAAATTTTTAGACCCAGAGTCTGGTTTTTTTTCGGAGAGTATTTGTCATCATTTGTTTGATGAGCAGGTTTCTGAGTATTGGAAAAAAATGATTTCAAGTGAAGAAATCTACGATGTGAAGATAAAAAACAGCATGAAAGAAGATTTTTTGGATTCGGTGCTGGTATATTATAGTTGTCATTTTCCAGAATTTAAAATCCCAAAATCTTTGGATGTTTTGAGGCAAATTTTTTCTGAATAATAAAATAAGTATGCGTGTAGACAAATTTCTGTGGAGCGTTCGTTTTTATAAAACAAGAAGCATTGCCGCAGATGAAATCAAAAAAAATAGAGTTTCCATCGGCGGACAGCCAGTGAAAGCCTCGCGGGAAGTCCATGAAGGCGATGTGGTGGAGATTAGGAAGAACCAAATCAATTATAAAATAGAAGTTTTGCAGATTCCTAAAAACCGCCTCGGTGCTAAGCTTGTTCCGCTTCATATCAAGGATATTACGGATAAGGAGCAGTATGAAATATTGAAAATGAGAATGCTCTCGCAGGATTATTATCGTCAGAAAGGAGAGGGAAGACCCACGAAAAAAGACCGTAGGGATATGAGTGATTTTTTAGATAATGATAATGAGGAAGAGGACGACTGGGATGCTTTTTTTCTCGATATAGAGAATGAAGAAGACGAGGAATAAACTTTGTATTTATAAAAAGAAAATCCATAACTTTGCAAAAACTTTATTTTGAATAAAATAGATACCATTATTTACGCGTTTGCGACTGTATTCATGGGGATTTATCTCTATCAGTATCCTGAGTATTATATATATATTATAGGGATTTTTTTCTCATTCCTTATTCTTAATTTTCTACTTTTCAAGATTTATAAAGGATTAAAGAAAATGTCTATGGCTGTGATGGCTTTCATGGCTATGAATTTTGGGAAAGATATTCTTTGGGCGTTTTTGTGGATGTTTGTAATTAAGAAAAATGAGGTCTTAGTGATGTTTTTGGCTCTTGTTTTTCTTCTGTTATCCATACCTCTATACCATTCTGTGCTTAGAGAAATAAAGAATAATCAAAAATCTGATAAAAATCAATTATAATTATTTTTTAAACTTAATTTATTTAAGTATATTTGCAAATCAATAAAAATAAGAAATGAACCAGAGAATTTATTCGCTATTTTTTGTTTTGATGTTCATGTTGTTTGGGAATACTGCTCTTGCTAGTGAACATGCAGATGGAGGTGAAAAAGCTTTTAATCCTTCTGAACTTATTAATCATCACATTTATGATACTAATGAGTGGCATATTGCTACCTTCAATGAAGGTGAAGAGGGGGAGTTTCATATTACTATTCCTTTGCCAATAATTGTAAAAGATGGGAAGGGTTGGCATGTTTTTATGTCAAGTAGTGTGGCTCATGGAGAAGTAATAGATGGATATACTTTGGAGCATGGTGTTTTAGTGAATAAAGAAGGTTTGGAAAAAGCGCAAATTCCAGATTTATTCAAAGGAACTGAAAAGGTGTTTTACGACCTTTCTATTACTAAAAATGTTTTTGCATTGTTCATTTCTGTTTTGATTATCTTAGGGTTATTCATTTCAATGGCAAATTCTTACAAAAAATCTTTAGTTCCTACTGGAGTAGCGAGATTTTTCGAACCAGTTGTGTTATTGATAAGAGATGGGATTGCAATTCCAAATATTGGTTCTAAACATTACAAGAAGTTTATGCCGTTCTTATTGACTATATTCTTCTTTATTTGGTTAAATAACTTGATAGGACTTGTTCCGTTTTTCCCTGGTGGGGCTAACCTTACAGGTAATATAGCGGTTACATTAGTTCTTTCTTTATTTACACTGTTTACTATTTTGCTGAACGCGAATAAAGATTATTGGAAACATATTTTTTGGCCACCAGTTCCATTTTTGCTAAAGCCGATTATGATTCCATTGGAGATTATAGGGATATTTACTAAACCATTCTCATTGACCATGCGTCTTATGGCGAATATTACAGCAGGGCACATTATGATTTTAAGTATTATTTCATTGATATTTATTTTCAAAAATGCAGCTTTAGGAGCAGTTTCTGTGCCATTGGCGTTGTTCGTTTCTATCTTGGAATTGTTAGTTGCAGCTTTACAAGCGTATATATTTACAATATTATCAGCTTTATACATAGGTATTGCAGTAGCAGAACATAGTCATGATGATGCACATGGACATGCAGAAGGACACTAAAAAGGAACTTTAATTTTGAATAATAATTTTAACTAAATATTTTTTATTATGGAAGCAGTAAAAGAGAAAGTACATGAA
>CAUQSG010000017.1:0-27979 GCA_963520725.1 uncultured Flavobacteriaceae bacterium
GTTTGTATCTTTGCCAATTAGTTTTATATATAAATCAATGATAAAAGTTTCTGATATTGCAAAAGAAAAAGCAACACAACTAATGAAAGAAGACGGCTACGACCCTGACACAGACTACATCCGTGTAGGAGTGAAAAGTGGTGGCTGCTCTGGGCTGGAATATGTCCTGAAATTCGATAAAGAAAGACTAGAAAACGACCAAGTTTTTGAGGATAACGGCATTAAAATCATCGTGGATAAAAAATCTTTCTTATATCTCGTGGGTACCACTTTAGAATTTTCGGGTGGGCTGAATGGAAAGGGATTTGTCTTCAATAATCCAAACGCCAAAAGAACCTGCGGCTGCGGAGAATCTTTTTCTTTGTAAATTATTTCTCATTAGTTGATTTTAACCCAAATTTTAGTAAAGTTTGGAAAGAGGAATTTTGTGTCAAATTAAACAATATTTTAAATCGAAAAGAATAATTATGTCAAAATATACAGAAGATGACCTTAGGGTTGATTTAGAAAACAAGGAATACGAATACGGATTTTATACAGATATAGAATACGAGGAGTTTCCTACGGGACTGAATGAAGATATTGTTCGTGAAATTTCTAAACGAAAAAACGAGCCAGAATGGATGACGGAATGGCGTCTAGAAGCTTTCCGCATATGGCAGACTATGGAAGAGCCTGACTGGGCAAACATAAAGTACGAAAAACCTGATTTTCAGGCTATAAAATACTATGCTGCGCCAAAGAAAAAGCCAGAATTAGAAAGCCTAGACCAAGTAGACCCAGAGCTGCTAAAAACCTTTGAAAAACTTGGGATTTCGCTGGAAGAACAAAAAAGGCTGACTGGCGTGGCAGTGGATGTGGTGATGGACTCCGTATCCGTAGCGACTACTTTCCAAGAAACTTTGGCTGAGAAAGGAATTATCTTCTGCCCTATTTCCGAAGCGATACAAAAACACCCAGATTTGGTTAAAAAATACCTCGGAACGGTGGTGAAACAAAATGATAATTTCTATGCAGCACTCAACTCTGCTGTGTTTTCGGATGGTTCGTTCTGCTACATTCCAAAAGGTGTGAGATGTCCTATGGAACTTTCTACCTATTTCAGAATCAATCAGGGAGGAAGTGGTCAGTTCGAAAGAACCCTGCTCATCGCTGATGAAGGTGCGTATGTATCTTATTTAGAGGGATGTACAGCGCCTCAAAGAGATGAAAATCAGCTACACGCAGCTGTGGTAGAATTGATAGCTTTAGACCATGCGGAAATCAAATATTCCACAGTACAAAACTGGTATCCTGGTGATGAAGAAGGAAAAGGAGGTGTGTTTAACTTCGTGACAAAGAGAGGACTTGCCGAAACGGGAGCAAAAATCTCTTGGACACAAGTAGAGACAGGCTCTGCGGTTACTTGGAAATATCCTTCTTGCGTTCTAAAAGGAGACAATTCTGTGGGAGAGTTCTACTCCATCGCAGTTACCAATAAATTCCAGTATGCAGACACAGGAACGAAAATGATTCATATCGGTAAAAATACCAAATCTACTATCATTTCTAAAGGAATCTCGGCAGGGAAATCCAATAACTCTTACAGAGGACTGGTAAAAGTTCTCCCGACAGCCAAAGGAGCGAGAAACTTCTCCCAGTGTGATTCCCTATTGATGGGCAACGAGTGTGGGGCGCATACTTTCCCTTACATCGAGATTAAAGACCCTTCTGCACAGCTGGAACACGAGGCTACAACCTCTAAAATCGGGGAAGACCAGATATTCTACTGTAACCAGAGAGGTATAGACACCGAAAAAGCTATCGCGCTGATTGTGAATGGTTTCAGTAAAGAGGTTCTGAACAAGCTGCCAATGGAATTTGCCATAGAAGCACAGAAGCTATTGGAAATCAGCCTAGAAGGAAGTGTAGGATAAACATACTGCTGGTTATTTTTCACATTGTAAAACATGATTTTTCTTTCGGTAGTTAAAGTAAAATGAGCTTAAGAACAGACATTCTCTGGAAAACAGATCTAAAAAACGGTATTTTTGGGAGTCTTACCCCTCCACTTGCCGACCCTTTTAATCCCGACCATTTTTATGTAGCTGATGGTTGGGGCTCAATGTATGCCTCGATGCGATTGCATAAGCTCTCCTTCTCTACGGGTAAAGAAGTAGCCAATGTGTTGATACGCAACAGTGTGCGCTGTATGTATTTCAGCACAGATGGGCAATATATATTTGCTATTACGGATAATAAAATATTCCAACTCAGCAGAGAGACTTTGGCAGTAGTCAAAAAACACGAAAAAGGCATACCTAAGTTTTCTGATTATGTAGCCTCCAATGACCAAGACACCCTTATACTAATGAATTTCAACAGTATAACTGTTACCGCTTACAACTATGTAGAAGAAAGTACAAGGAAAAAGAGAATTAAGGGAGAAGGCTGTGCCTTGATAACACGAGAAAAACCAGATACTTACCTCATAGCTTCTTACCAAAATGGAGTAATACAGCACTATGATACCACAACTAACAAAATAGAACTTCTTTTTAAAACAGATAGCTTTCATTCCGTTTGCCGAGATAGTAAGGGCAATTGGTATTTCCATTTGGGGCAGTATATTCCGCCAAGGAGTAATACTACAGGAGTAATGAAGCCTTTGTACATCATACGAGTGCTAAAAACAGATGGTTCTCAAAAGGATTATCAATTGGATATACCTTTTGATAATCCTATACAACTTTCGGGCGATGAGCAATCACTCTTTTTAAGCAATGACCACAACCTATGGAATTTCTCTTTGCAAGAAGAAAGGATAACAGATACAACTGTAATTTCAGGAGGTGAAAAACTCATTCATTTCTTTGAAAAACAGCAGTTTTTATTATGTGTAGAAGCTGATAGTGATTATAAAAAACTTGTAGGAAGAAGAGTTTTAGCGTTGTAATTTTTATTTAAAATGACAGAAACATTAGTAAAACAGATCAAAAATCTATTCCATCTAGCGCCTAAAGACTGCAAGGGTTTTTCGGAGGAACAATTATTAGAAGCCGAAAAGCGATTGGCGGTTAAGTTTCCTCTGGTATTCCGAGAGTATTACTTACAATTAGGCGCTACAGAAAGCGTAAACCAATCGTTCAACAGTTTGGCTACGCCTGAACAGCTGTACTTTGATGGTGATTTTCTTTGTTTCTGTGAAGAAAACCAAGGCGTAGTGATGTGGGCTATCCGCAAAGAAGATTTAGCAAACCCTAACCCTCCCATTTGGGGAAATTACGGCTCTGAAGCCGACCCTGACTGGGTATTAGAAAACCCAAAACTATCGGATTTTTGGCTGTATATGGCTATTTACAATGGTACTTTGGGCGGACTGCCCTACAATGCCAATGCGATGGGCGGATGGGATATGGAAGGCTTTGAAGTGCCTGAACAGGCAGTTTCTTATATAGAAAAACAATATGACACGCTTACCGAACTCTGCTGGGAAGGACAGCGCATCTTTACTGACAAGGATTTTACAATCGTGATAGTCCTCTCCATACACCGAGAAACAAAGCGAGCAACGGCTATTTTCATAGGGAGCGCTCAACAAGAGTTATTTGATACTCTTTTAGACGATATGGAAAACTTTGGTTTGCAATGGAATTACACTTCCTACGGCGATGGTGATGATGAATTTCAAGTAGTCTCAGAAGCTGAATTAAATGAACTAAAAGCCAAAGGCTTATGGACATTAAGTTAGAAGTTTTTGCATTATAAAAAGGCTATCTATTTAAATTATCAATATGACAGAAGCAGTAGAAAAACATATTAAAAAACTTCATCGATTGGAGAAAAAAGGTGATTTGGAAGTAGAACATCTTCTAAAAATCCTCAAAACTCCGAGCAAGGAATACATTGTCCCTTTGCGCGAAATGGCAGCGCAATACGATTGGCAACCGATGAATGACAAACTTATCATACCCTTTGCTGCATGGGTAGAGGCGATTTGTATTTACTTGGAAGAAGGGACACAGGGACTTGTAAAGGCTATTGATAAACCAAAAGAGTTCTTTCTTATTGTCTTTGGTGTATTAGAAGAACTTCCCATCGATGAAGCGCTGCCCGCCTTTCTAAATATAGCTGAAACTTTTTCTGCTGGAATTACTGATGAACAGGAGTTTTTTGTACAAAAATATGTTTATCCACTTTGTGAAATATCACACCAGCTCAAAGGTGAGAAAATGAGCAAAGACCTTCACGAGGCTTTTGTACCTATCTTAAAGCAAATCATCAGCTTTGCACAAACAAAAAAGAACGAAACGATAATGTGCAGTGCTGCTGTGTGCTTTCAGGCGTTTGGTGACAAGAGCGATATAGAATATCTTAAAAGTCTGATTTTTACGGAGGACTACTATAAAAATACAGGAAAAACCATCGCTAAAAGAATAGAGAAGAAATATGTTAACTAGTAAATTATTCCTATGATTCCTACCAATAGAATTTTTTATCCACTCCTCTATCAAAGTCAACTCTCAAGTACAGTTAAGTATATGCTGAGCGAACTTTTAGTAAAGGATAAACCAAAGATAACTGAACAAACAACAGTTTTTCTGTTTCTTGTATAAAAAATATTATAATTTAACTAAACCAATAAACAAGAGTTCTATATTTACCATGTTATTTGTAGCTTTACGACATATTTTATAACTCTAACTATTTTTATAATGAAATTATCAATCCTATTATCTTTGATTTGCATTGGAGCCTTTGCCCAAGAAAAAAACTATGGCACTACACTCGTGAGTATTGATCAGGAAATACAAGGAACACTCTTGTCTCCTAAGAAGCAGAACAACACTCCATTAGCTATACTTATTGCAGGGTCAGGTCCCACCGACCGTGATGGAAATCAAGCACATCTAAAGAATAACTCTTTAAAATATCTTGCCGAAGGATTAGCTGAAAAAGAAATATCTGTTTTTCATTATGACAAGCGTATCATTGCCCAAATGAATAAAGGTACTGTACAAGAGGATAAGGTTACCTTTGAAGATGGAGTAAACGATGCTCTATTGGTAGTAAACTATTTCAAAAAAAAGTATAAAAATATCATAATTATAGGACACTCTGAGGGAGCTCTAATAGGACTTCTTGCTGCCCAGAAAACACCTATCTTTAAGTTAATCTCTCTTTCAGGAGCGGGAAGTAATAGTGCTGCACTTATTGAAGAACAAATAAAGAAGAATGCCCCTCAACTCAAAGAGGAAGCCCAAAGGATCCTCAATCTGTTAAAAAAAGGAGAACAAGTAGATAATATTTCTCCTTATTTAGCTCCTGTATTTAGGAAGAGTGTACAACCTTATCTTATCTCTTGGTTTAAATATGATCCCACCAAAGAGATTGCAAAGATGAAAATTCCTGTTTTTATTATACAAGGAACTAATGATTTACAGGTAGAAAGAAAAGAAGCTCAACTTCTCAAAGAAGCTCAACCTAAGGCGCAACTCCTCTTTGTGGAAGGAATGAACCATATATTAAAAGAGGTAAAAACAATAGAAGAAAATCAGCAATCTTATCTAAATCCAGATATACCTACTTCACCTAAACTTATAGAAGCCATTGCTCAGTTTATCAAAAACTAACATATCAAATGAATACACTAAGAAAAGACCTTCACGAGGCTTTTGTGCCTGTTTTAAAGCAAATCATCAGCTTTGCACAAACAAAAAACAACGAAGCGCTAATGTGCAATGCTGCTGTGTGCTTTCAGGCATTTGGTGACAAGAGCGATATAGAATATCTTAAAAGTCTGACTTTTACGGAGGACTACTATAAAAACATAGGAAAAACCATCGCTAAAAGAATAGAGAAGAAATATGCTTAGTTTTACGGAAGAAGACATAGAGACCCTGCACCAAGTGGGCATTACTGCTGAGCTGAAACCTGTTCAGCCACAGCAGATGAGCCTTATTGAGATGCTGAAAAACAAGTTTGCTCTGCTGAATGACTATCCGCAGATGAACTTCTATTTTATCCGTTTTCCTGATGAACTTGTGCCTATGCAACGCCAAGGGCAGCACTTCCAGTGTTTTGGGAAATGCTACTATGGTTATTTGGTGCTGAATGAAGAGGGAAGTGTATTTTTACTCCCTACCAATGATGACTATACCGATGACTCTGTGGTGCTGGCAAATGATTCACTTCAAGAATTTATCAAGTGTTACAGCCTGCTGTTGTCAAGTGTATTTCAGCTGAAAGGTGCTGATATTTCTACCCATGAAAAACTTTTTACAGCATTTGATAAAGCAGCCGAGCAAGTAGCTGAGGATTTTTATAAACTTGATCCTAAATTCTTAAAAGACGGCAATTTTTGGAATCAATTTCTTTATTTAATAGAAGACGGCTGGTTTAATATTGCCTACCACGAAATATTCTACATCAGAGAAGGGAGAAGAAGTCTATAATAGTTAGCCAATTAGTAAATATGCAATGAAAACCATAGAAGCAACATACAAGGATTTATTTGATACGGAAGAGGACTACAATCGCTATATAAAGCGGTTGGAGAAGAAAATAAGCACCTTTGATGTTTCATATATAAGCAATGCTAAGTGGCGTAAACTCTTTACTACCATAGTTTCTCACAAAGACCTTATCAAACAATGTGAAATTTATGATTTCTTTGGGTTTTGTGTAAACGAAATTGCTTGGCATAAAATAGCAGATGATAGCACTTTGTATATTCATGAAGATTATATCTCAGAGGCTATTACCACTGCTGAACACCCTACCTATTATCGTGAAATAGAATTTATAGAATTCAAAGCACGCTGGAAAGGAGCGTATATTGGCGAGTTGCTACCTCCCAACTACGAAACCCAAGACCTCAATGCTATTGAAGAAATGCTCAATAGTTTAGGAAAATTCCAAATTATAAAAACTGACGAAAGTCTGAAAATAATGGGATATCAATAATTTGCTAATTAACCAATTATTTTTTTTACTTTAATTAAATTTAAAATCAAATGAACACTATAAGGAAAGAACTTCGCCCTGATTTTGCTACAGCAGAAAAGCTGTATCCTCTCGTACTAAAACGCCTGAGAGATTATGAGGCTTTTCATGACGCCCAAAGTGAAGACACTCCCAAAGAAGTATTTGATAAAGAATACAAGGCGATGGAGCAATACCTCAGTGAGCTCACGGGTAAAGACCTTTCTGATATTTGGCTATGGGAATGGTGGGAAGGTAATGGTATTGAAACTTTTGCTTTTGATTTGGCAATGCCCTACCCTGTAAAGCACAACGACCTCACCCGTGAAGACATCGCTGCTTTTGTGCGTATTGTCATAGACAATGAATTTGAGTGCGAAAACGACTTTCAAAGGATGTTTATGCCTTATATATTTTACAGCGATGGTTACTTCTTTGAGTTTTTAGAAATCAACTGTCCGCGTTTCGACCCTTCCGCATTCAATACCATCAAAGATAAAAATGGTAAGTATCACCAACCTACTGTGGAGGAGGTAATGAATAAAATATGGAAATAAAAAATTACTAAATAACCAATATGTTTAAAGACTTAGAACAACAATATAACTTCGCTTACCCAAAGCTCTACCACCAGCTCTATGCCGACCAAATGCTCGACATAGGAGAATATTCTTCCCTTTGGAGTAAAGAAGTATATCCACTCCTGAAAAACCACCCACCGCTATTTTTATACAGTGGCGAGTTTGAGCTGATACCACCTGCTAACATCGCCGAAACTATTGAAGAGCTCAATGAGGAGGACAGCTGGTTCAGTATCAATCCTGATTATCTTTTTATCCCATTTGGACAAACAGGTGGAGGAGATTATTATTGTTTCTTCTATGACAAAAACAATCCTAAACCAGAGCCGCCCATTGCTCTACTGCACCACGATTCTGACGAGGCAGAAATACTGGCTGATACCTTAGAAGACTTCTTTTTCTATGAAATGCTCAGCTCCGTGAACGATATATACGAGGGTTCATTGGTGCGCAGTGAAGGTGATTTTCAGGAAAATATCACAAATCTTCTCCACTCTCACCTGCCCTATGTTACCAAAAAAGAACAACGCGAAATATTAGAAGAAGTTTACAGCCGAAAACTCACTGATTTCACGCGTGTTTTTCCAAATTCTACTCAAAGCTACCAAGGCTTATTGTCTGATGAGGAATTAGAGCAATTAGTTCAGCAGCACATTTCCATAGATGGCGAAAAGACCTTTGTGTACATGATTGAAAATGAAGCAGATAGCACACCTCCGCGATACATTGATGGAACGCTCTATGTACGGGTAAGCCCTATTCCTGCCAAAAACGACAAAGTGTATGATGCCCTCAAAGCGCTGAATTGGCGACAAAACAAAGCCGCTACTGACCGATTGGAATACAGCAAGAAAATGCAATTGTACTACAGTGACCAGTATGGCGTTCCATGGGAAGAGTATATTTTAGGAGCTTTCAAAGAGCGCATCGAAGAGCTTAAAAAATTCCCTAATGTGACTGTAACTTTTGAAGAAGAAAACAATGAGTAAACAAGAAAAAGATTTCAGCGACCTCTCTCAAAAACTCCTCACTACTACCGATGGTAGTGAGTATCACGAGTTGGTAAGAAAAATAGTGAAGAAGTATGGTGAGAAAATGCATCAAGAAACCTTACAAACCTTAGTACGAGCAGTAAAAGAAAGCAAGGTGAGTCACGCTCATGACTTTGTGATAGCACGCATCTCGGAACTTGTGACCGAAAGTGACACTGAGCTCGCGTCTTTCTTCTACGAAATGATATCCAAAGGCTTACCCTATTGGGCTTTTAGTGGACTGCTGAAAGTAGAAGGCGACAAGTGCTATCCTTTTTTGGTAGACTACTTGCAAAAGGAGGATAGCAAAGAAAATAAAGGCAGCGCTATCATCGCCTTAGCCGAGCATAGCGGACAGCCTTTTAATAACGACCTCCCCTCCGACCCTGCTTATTGGCAAGCCTTGCCTATGGAAAAAGTACTTGAATGGCAGGCGCAAGGCTACCCAAAAAAACAAGCACAAAACGAGTTTCCGTTTTTGCTACAAAATCCACAAACCGACTTAGAAAAGGTAATGGCTAAAATAGAGCAAGTTTTAGCAAAAGAGAGAGAGTTTTGGCATGTAAAATCATATCAATATAACCGCGCCATTTTGGAAGTATCCGAAAAGCAAGTTATTGAGAAGATTAAAGAACGCTGGGAGCTGCCTGCTGTTTACCTCACTTTCTTAGAATGCTTTTCACCTGCTGACGATGCTTTCCTCAAAGACATCAATCTATATGGAGCTAATACTTTAATAAAGCATCAATGTGGTTATGCTTTCAGTAGCCCCGATGATGAGCTTTTGCCCGATTGGAAAGCCCATTGGCTCGTAATTGCCGATAAAGATGCCGACCCCTATATACTCGACCTTTCCAAAAGTGACGGCAATGATGCTCCCATCTACAAAGCTCCCCATGGTGCAGGTCAGTGGAAATGGCATAAAGTATCAAGTAGTTTCTTAGAATTTTTGGAAAAACTGTAAAAATTGGGTAATTTTCCAACAAAAAAGATAATTAAGAGAATATTAGTAGATAAAATAAGAAAATATCAATAATAATTTAATAATAAATAAATTTCATTAACAATGCTTAGAATCAATAACTTACACGCCCGTATAGAAGACGGAGCCGAAATTTTGAAAGGAATCAATTTAGAGATAAAACCTGGTGAGGTTCACGCCATTATGGGACCTAACGGAGCTGGTAAATCCACACTTTCTTCCGTAATTGCAGGAAGAGAAGACTACGAAGTTACAGAGGGAGAAATCCTTTTCGAAGGCGAAGACATCGGCGAAGATGCGCCAGAGGAAAGAGCTCAAAAAGGTATTTTCATGTCATTCCAATATCCTGTGGAAATCCCAGGTGTATCGGTAACCAACTTCATCAAAGCGGCAATCAACGAAACTAGAAAAGCCAACGGATTAGAAGAAATGCCAGCAAAAGAAATGATGGCGCTCATCCGCGAAAAATCAGAACTTTTAGGAATTAAAAAAGATTTTCTTTCTCGTTCGCTGAACGAAGGCTTCTCTGGTGGAGAGAAAAAAAGAAACGAAATCTTCCAAATGCTGATGCTGAACCCTAAACTGGCTATCTTGGATGAAACGGACTCTGGGCTTGACATCGATGCTTTGAGAATCGTTTCCGAAGGTGTGAATCATTTCAAAAACCAAGGAAATGCAGTGCTTCTAATCACGCACTACCAAAGATTGCTAAACTACATTCAGCCTGATTTCGTGCATGTTTTAGCAGACGGAAAAATCATAAAAACTGGAGGTAAGGAACTGGCTTTGGAATTAGAAGAAAAAGGATACGACTGGCTGGTAAAATAATTGAGATTAAAGCTCAGATTTCAAACTCCAAAAATTAAAATCAAATACAAATTTTATGTTATTTAATCAAATAGAACAACTAAAATCCACACTTTCCAGCGAGAGAACCGAGGCGCTCAGCCAGTTTTTGGCGGCAGGTTTTCCCACTAAAAAAGATGAGGAATACAAATATACCGACCTGTCCGAAGCCGTGAACAAGCAATATTCTCTGGCTCCGAAACAGGAATTTCACATTACGAAAGAGCAGCTAGACCAGTTGCATCTGGGAGAAGAGCATTTTGATTTCATTGTCTTTGTCAATGGAAAATTCCAAAAGGCTCTATCCAAAATCTCCGTAGAAAATGCAGAATTTTTGACTTTAAATAATGCTTTTTCTTCCAATAAAGATTTAATCGAAAAATATTTTAACCAAATAAAGCCTAAAAACACAGCATTCACAGCCTTAAATGATGCTTTGTACAGCGATGGATTTTTCCTTTTTGTCCCTAAAAACACTGTGATAGAAAAGCCTATCCACCTTTTCTACATCTCTGAAAATCAGAATGAAAATGTATTTTACACAACGAGAAATCTCCTCATCGTAGAAGAAGGCGCAAAAGTGGAAGTGATAGAGAGCCATCATAACTTTGATGAGACCTATACTTTTACCAACTCGGTTACAGAAATTTTCGTGGGCAAAAATGCAAAAGCCGACTGGCACAAACTCCAAAACGACAGCCAGACTACTTATCTGGTAGACAGCACTTTCGCAAAACAAGAGCGAGACAGCCTAGCAACAGTGAATACTTTCGCTTTCGGAGGTAAATTGGTTCGAAACAATCTTGATTTCATTCACACAGGAGAAAATATCAATTCCTTCATGAATGGTATTACCATCATCGGAAATGAACAGCTGGTAGACCACCACACAGCCGTACATCACAACGAGCCAAACTGTGAGTCTTATCAAAACTACAAGGGTGTTTTCAAGGATAAAGCTCACGGCGTGTTCAATGGAAAAGTATTCGTAAATAAAATCGCACAAAAAACCAACGCTTACCAGCAGAATAACAACATCCTGCTGAGCGAGGGAGCTTCCATAGACACCAAGCCGCAGCTGGAAATCTTTGCCGACGATGTGAAATGTTCGCACGGATGTACCGTAGGACAGCTCAATGACGAGGCGCTGTTCTATCTAAGAGCCAGAGGAATTTCCAAGAAAGAGGCGCAGGCGCTGCTGCTGTATGCTTTCGCGAATGATGCTATGGAAAACATAGACATAGAGCCTCTGAAACTGAAAGTTGCAAAGCTCTTGGCTGAGAAACTTGAGGTTAATATAGATTTATAATTTATTCATTTTGTTTTTAATGCAATGGGAGAATTTCTTTAGGAGTTCTCCCGTTTTTTTCATTGCTCTGTAACTTTTTCATAAAATATTCTTATTTATTCTTTTTATAAATTTTTATGTTTTTCTTAATGGATAAATAAGATTTACACAAAAGAAAACTATCTTTGCATTTAGTCTTCAGTTTTAAATAAAAATTTCAATGAAAACCCTTGACGATTACCTTAATAAACACTATATCCATCGTAGTAACTGGCTTCGTGCCGCAGTATTAGGTGCTAATGACGGCATACTATCCACGGCGAGCCTTGCCATAGGAGTTGCCGCAGCGACTTCCACGCCAGAGTCTGTGATTTTAGCAACAGCAGCGGGAATTATCGCAGGAGCTTTGTCCATGGCGGCGGGAGAATATGTTTCGGTAAGTTCGCAGACGGATATAGAACATGCGGACATCGAGAGGGAAAGACAAGAACTGAAAGACACTCCTGAAGAAGAACTGCAGATGCTTGCGCATATCTACGAACTGCGAGGACTAAAACCTGAGACAGCGATGCAGGTAGCCAAGGAACTAACCGAGCATGATGCTTTAGCAGCGCATGTACGAGATGAGCTGGGAATCACCGAAATCAGTCAAGCTAAACCTTTTCAGGCGGCTCTGGCATCTGGCGGAGCGTTTCTCTTTGGCGGTATGCTGCCTCTGCTGGTGGTCTTCATTGCTCCGTTTCATCATTTAGAGTATTATCTCTACGGCTCTGCTATCCTTTTCCTTGCGCTTTTGGGCGGAATTGCCGCTAAAACAGGAGGCTCTAACCCACTGAAAGCCATTCTCCGTATTACTTTCTGGGGAACTATCGCTATGGGAGTGAGTGATTTAGCAGGAAGTTTCTTCGGTGTTAGGATTTAAATTTGATTTTTAATAATTATTCGGTTTTTCTCTCGTGAGGCGGAAACTCAAACTGAAGCTGAATGTATTTCGGCTGGTTTTGTTTTTCCCAAACATTCAGGTTGGACACGGAAAGCCCTAATAATCTCACCGAATTTTTCAGGTTTTCTTGAAACAAAAGCTCCTCGCCGATACGGAAAAGCATATTTTGGTCTGAAACAAATTTTGCTAAAGTTTTGCTCCGTGTCTGGGTGGTAAAATCGCTGTATTTTATTTTCAAAGTAATGGTTCTCCCTGAGAGATTTCGTTTTTTGAGCCTTTGTTCCAGCTCTTTGGAAAGTGTTTCCAAAGGTGTCAGCAGGTGGGACTGGTGCTGTTCATCATGCTCGAAAGTCCGTTCTACGCCTATGGATTTAGCAATTCGGACAGGATTTACGGGACTTCTGTGGATTCCTCGGGCAATTTCGTAGTAATAAAGCCCGCTGTTCCCAAAATGATTTTGTAGAAACGGCAGTGATTTTTCCCTCAAATCTTTTCCTGTAAAAATACCGAGAGCATACATCTTTTCGGCTGTTACCTTGCCTATTCCGTAGAATTTTCTGATGTCAAGGCTGTCCAAAAACGGAATGATTTTATTGGGTTTTATGGTGGTCTGCCCATTGGGTTTCTTATAATCGCTGGCTATTTTAGCGATGAATTTATTGACGGAAACTCCCGCCGAGGCAGTCAATCCTGTTTTTTCAAATATTTTTTTCCGAATTTCCTTGGCGATGTTCGTAGCGGAGGGATTATTTTTCTTGTTAAAAGTCACATCCAGATACGCCTCATCGAGGGAAAGCGGCTCTACCAAATCAGTGTATTCATAGAAGATTTCGCGGATTTTCAGAGAAATTTCCTTATACCGCTCAAAACGAGGCGAAACAAAGATAAGGTCTGGGCAGAGCTTCCTTGCTTTGGCGCCGCTCATCGCACTACGAACGCCGTATTTCCTCGCTTCGTAGCTTGCTGCCGCTACCACACCTCTATTCCCTGCACCGCCCACTGCGATGGGTTTTCCTCTAAGGTCAGGACAGTCCAGCTGCTCTACGGAAGCAAAGAAAGCATCCATATCGATGTGGATTATCTTATTTTCAGAGGTGTCCATTGTTTTAGAGAAAATTCTATTTATTCCGTGTAAAGATAGTTTTTTCCTCAATATTTTACTGCAAAAATGTGCTGGGAATTTTATTTAGCATCCATTAGAAAGTATGATATTTTTCAGATATTTAGGTGGAGATATTTTATTATCTTTGTGGAAACAAAAAAAGAAGAAAGATGGCAGCACAGAAAAGAATTTTATTAGAAGACTGGCAAGAAATAAAACCTTATAACAAAACCGCTAAATCCGACCTTTATTTTTTAGGAATAAGCAATGAAATCAATGATAAAATCTATGAAAAAGAGTTTCATATTCCTTTGCAGAATTTCATAAGAGAAGAAGGGATTTCTTTGTTTTGTATGTTTCTGACTTCTTATTTAGAAGACATCATTTCTGGGTCTGAAGTATGGAATTCTTTTATCAAAAAGCATAAAGAACTTTACGGAAAACCGCTACCATTCTACGAAACCGACAAAAACTATGTAGAAGGCGAGGTTAATATCCAAGATGTGAAATTTTTGGTTTGGTATTTCATCAATGCCGTGAACAAAAATATCCTGCTCAATCCTCACGATCCTTTTATACAAAGTATTTCTGAAGGACTGGTGGGTATCTTGGAAACCGAATACGAATACGCTCCAGAAAACGATTTACTGAGAGAAACTTACCAAATAGAGCCTACCCAAGACTACTACGAAGTAAGAAGACTTCTCAATAATATCCTTACAAAAACTTATCTATTCTTCCCAGATACAGGTTTCGCTCTACTGAGACAAGAGGCGGAAATCATGGAAGCAGGACGAAGAGTAGAAGCTACCTTGGATGACAACCGAGACAGATTCATCCACGAGGCCTGCACCTCTCTCCTTGCGCTTTCTGCAAAGGAATGGGCTGTTCTGATTTTGGGTAAAAAACATCCTGTAGCAAAGGATTTAGAAAAAATGTCTCCGAGAGTTCAGGGAAGTTTCCTTTTCCTTGGCGAAGATGAAAAACACCTTAAAATAAAACACATCGCTACTGATAAGAAATTCAAACTTCTGAAATCTTCTTTCCCTAAACACAAAGATTTAAAGGAAAAAAGCATCATCTTCATGGGCATCGTAGAATGGCATAAAGAATGGTGGTTCTCAGGAGTTTCCATCATGAGCGACTACAACGAGGATTTCATAGAAAAAGAAAAACAAAACATCCATTCCAAAGAATCTCTTAGCTTCATGGAAGACCAAGCTCTTATCCGTGAAAACCTAAAAGAACACCACGAAGCATTCCTTATCTACAACAAGGGCGTTCCCATCGTATTCCTCAAAAAAGAAGAGGTGGATGACTTTATGAACGGATATTTTGATTTCTTCACAGAAACTGCAGGTCTGTCCGCAGAGGAAAAAGAAAAAGCCGTGAAAAAATACAAACCAAAAGCAGACAAAGAAGAAGAAAAACCAGACACTGTGATGGTAGTTTTCCATAATATCAATTCTGGTTTTGAGGTTTATTCCAATATAGAAAACGCATTCTGTATTAAACAAAATAAATTCTTGAATAAAGACAGAATCGACCAAGATTTCTACCAAATCTTCTTGGCGAATTTCTACTCCAAAGAAATTCTGGACTACAGCATAGAAGTGAGCGAGAAAAAGATTTCTTTCTTCAAGAAAAACAATTATACAAAAGAAGAACTGGACTTTTTCACTCGTTTCTTTAAACAAGGAAATTACCACACTAAGGCGAGATTAACCGTTATAAAAAATGCCTAATGTTTAGACTATTGTTCTTGTTTTCGGGCGTTTTTGCCATTGGGCAGAATATTAAAAGCATTCAGCTATTTAATCCACAGACCAATGACGAAACGCCTGTCATAAGGTTCGGAGAGCAGCTTGTCCTTCGTTTTGATGACTTGGACAATGGCAGCCAGATTTATCGCTATACGATAAAACATCTTGACAGAAACTGGAAAGATGACGGCTTGTTTTTCACGGAATTTGCGACTGGAAAACTGAGCGGATTGATTGATAATTTTAAATATTCTTTCAATACCCACCAAGCCTACACGCACTACTCTCTGACCTTTCCTAACAAGGACATTCAGCCTAAAATTTCGGGAAATTTTGAACTTATAGTTTATAAAGATTCGCCGAAAAAACCTCTTTTCACAAAGAGATTTTCGGTGGCAGAAAACGGAGCTGGAATTGGTCTGAATGTAAGCCGATACACCGCAGCGAAAACTCCAAACCTCAACCAAAGAGTAGAAGTAAAAGCTACCCTTACCGACCCAGAGACCAGCCGAAATATCAATTCTGTCAGCCTAAACATTATCCAAAATAATAATTTTAATGATGGAATTTTTAACCTAAAACCTTCCTCTGTCCTCTTTGGAAATCAACTGATGTTTCAGCAGTTAAATCTTGTTTTTCAAGGAAATAATGAGTTTTCTTACTTTGATAATAAAACTATGAATGCCTCCTCTGATATGGTGGCAGGAACGGAAAACATCGATGGTGTGAACTACACATACCTCTTCCCTACTTGGACGTCTCCGCTCAGCTACCAGTATCAGCCAGATGTCAATGGTGCTTTCTACTTCCGTAGTAATAACATGGGACAAGAAAGAAATGCTGACTACGAGGGCGACTACTCTTGGGTAGTGTTTTCTCTGGACAGCCATCCTTTGGAGGGAAAAGACATCTATGTCTTAGGGCAGTTTAATGATTATCAGGCTAACGAAGAGAGCCAAATGCACTACAACCCGAAAAGCCAAAAATATTTCGCTAAAATATTCCTAAAACAGGGATTTTACAACTATATCCTTGCGACAAAAAACCGAAATGGAAAACTAAATTTTGGTGAAATCAATGGGAATTTCTGGCAAACACAAAACCAATATCAGGCTTTTCTGTATTACACGCCTTTTGGAAAAAATTACGATGGGCTTATTGGTTATGGAGAAATCAGATAGAACAGTCTATTCCCAAAATTGGAAATAATATTTTTTCCAGCTTTTCAGGACATCATCCGTTTTGTTCTGTGTTTTTTCTTTCAGATTTTTTTCATTGCTGAATAAAGAAACTCCCAGCCCAAAACGCTCCAGTGGATAACCCATAGCATTCAAAACCGTAACGCCCTCATCCAGAGATGAGGTATTTCTCTCCGAAATTCTTGCCGAAATTTTATTCGGAAAATGTATCATAAATAGATTTCGGCGGAGGTCAGGATGGCGTTCCAGCGTTTCGGAAACCATATTTCTCATCGTGAGATGATCCGAAGAAATCACTATCATGGTGTTTTTTTCTGTATCCAGTTTTTTAATTTCATTGATAAATTCCGAAATCAAATAATCACTCACATGAAGGGCATTCAGAGTAACATTCTGCCCATTTTTATATTTTTTCTTCTTAAAATCTGGCGGAACAAAACCTCTCGGACTATGAGTGTTTATCGTAGAAATCATAATACTAAACGGCTGATTTTCAGATTTTAATTCCTTATATTTTTCTTTAGCAAATTCAAGGGTTTTGTCATCATTCAGCCCCCAGCGAGAGAGATTTCTCGGTGTTTTATACTTTTTATCAATATTTTCAAGTGAAAACATCTGAAAACCATGGCTTTCCAAAAATTTATCATTCCCCGCAAAGGCTTTCGGAGAACCTTGTATGAAAATATTTTTGTAGCCATCCTCGGCAAGTATATTCCCTACACCCTTTATTTTAGGGAGAAAACTCGGAAGCTGGTCGAGGTCATTATTCTCACGCCCCACCGCATATAGAGGCACTCCGCACTGAGAACTAGCTATTCCTGCGATAGTCCAGCCTGTTCCCCAGACCTGATGAACATTAGAAAAGGAAAGTGATTCTTTCTCCAGCTGAGCCAAATTAGGCGCAAGGTCAGGGAAAATCTCCTGATTAAGGTATATTCGCTCAAAAGCCTCTGCATAAATCCAAACCAGATTATATTTTGTTTCGTTTTTTACGGGCTGAGACGGATGATAATTATCTTTAAACAAAAATTTCGGGTCTTCATCTACCACTTTATAAGTTTGGTAAATATCATAGTTTAAAGGATTAAAGACCAATAGAACCAGCATCAAAAACACTGGAATTTTAGTGTTGATGGTTTTCTCTTTTGTCTCTTTTTTAATAAAATTCTTAAAGCAAAAAAACGCTGAAAAAATAAATAAAGCCACCAACAATGTGATGTCTATGATAAGTTTATAAAAATCCCCTATTCCTGCCCCTTTGATGCCTGTTTTCAGGTGAAATGGAATACTTTCGTTAAAGCCAGTTCCTGTCAGATTAAACGAGAGATAATATAATATGCCTTGAACTCCTGCAATGAGCCAAAAATAAAAAGCAAGTTTTCCTCTATTTATCAGCAGAAGAAAACATACCAAAGAAAATAGTATATAGCTGATATTGAGCTTAGTATGAGTGATAATTCTCAGCGTAGTCTCATTCTCTATAATGGACAAAATCTGTAAATACAAAAAACATGCATAAAAAACCAATAAAATACTATAAATCAGTTTTTTATATCTAATTCCCCTTTGAAAAACTACTACCGAAATGGTGAACATTATCAAAAGAAAATGCAGGGAATAAATCAGAAAAGTAGGCGTGTCCTGTCCCAATTTATTTCAAGTGTTTAAAAAATTCCCACATCACAATTCCACCACAAACACTCACATTTAGAGAGTGTTTAGTCCCCAGCTGAGGTATCTCCAAGAAGTCATCACAGAGCGGAAGAACCTCATCACTGATGCCCTCCACTTCGTTACCAAGAACCAATGCATATTTTTGGCTCTTCATAAAATCAAACTCTGTAATCATTTGGCTTCCAGTAGTTTGTTCCACTCCTACTACTTTATACCCTTCTGATTTTATACTTTGTAAAGCCTCCGTAACGGACTCAAAATAAGCCCAATCCACGCTTTCCGTAGCTCCTAGCGCAGCCTTATGGATTTCTCTATGCGGCGGCTGTGGAGTGATTCCACAGAGTAAGATTTTTTCTACCAAAAAAGCATCTGCTGTACGAAATACCGCCCCTACATTATGCATACTGCGCACATTATCAAGGACTATAACCAGAGGAGTTTTAGAACTTTGTTTAAATGTTTCTACATCTATTCTCCCCAGCTCTTCTAATTTAAGTTTCTGAACCAAAATAATTATTTTTTAGGATTCACTGAAAATACGAATTACATTCTTCTCTATATTCTGAGCTATCAGCTCCATAGGAAGGTCATTTTCATCATTATTAAACGGTTCCTCTATCTCCTCTGCCAGCACCTCCATACTCATCAGCACATAGAATACGAAAACAGTAAGAAATACCATAAGATACCCTATACTCATAGAATAGGCGATAGGAAGAGTAATTACATAAATAACGATAAATTTCTTTGTAAAAGATGAATAAGAATAAGGAATCGGCGTGTTTTTGATTCTTTCGCAGCCACCACAGACTTCCAAAAACCCTCTGGCATGATAGTCCAGCATCAGCATCTGCTCTCCCGATATTTTACCTTCTTTATATAATTTCTGAATTCTCTCCTGTATCCTCCAAATCAGCGCATTAGGCGGATGTGGAAGCTGCTCTACTTCCGTATGATGCTGGTCTTGTGCCAGTTCCATTTTAGTGGATTTTTTGGACAAGTGCCTACTAAGCAAGTGAGGGAAAAAACAAATATATTTCTGAAAAAAGTCTCTATTTTCGGTGTCTGCTGTGTCCAGCATGGTATGGAGTTTAATGGCAAAATTTCGGGAGTCATTTACCATTCTTCCCAGAAGTTTTCGCCCTTCCCACCATCGGTCATAGGCGGTATTAGTCCTGAAAACCAAAAGCATTGACAAGACAAAACCCAGCAGCGTGTGGATGAGAGAAATATTTTTAATCGAAGAATCCTTGTCTATTTTAAAATATTCTATCTCCAAAAAAGCCACTATTGCCGCATATACAGCCATGGCAATCATCCCTGACCTCAAGGTTTTTAGTGAGTCTGACTTATGTATACTCAGCAGTATGGATATCCAGTGCTTATTATCATATACCCGCATATAATATCTTTTTTAGCCCTAAAAGTTTAAATTTGCACAAAAATAATACTTTTTTAACAAAATTTTATTGAAATCTTCTTTAATTTTGTTCCCTTAAACCTAATTTCACTTTATGGCAAAAACGACACAAAAAGAAACTCCGCTGATGGCTCAGTACAACAGCATCAAAGCTAAATATCCAGATGCTGTCCTACTCTTTCGTGTGGGGGATTTTTACGAAACCTTTGGGCAGGATGCTGTGCGAACTTCCCAGATTTTGGGCATCGTTCTCACAAAGAGAAATAACGGCGGTTCCCATACCGAGCTGGCTGGTTTTCCTCACCACTCCCTGAATTCCTACCTTCCCAAACTGGTTCGTGCTGGACTGCGTGTCGCAATCTGTGACCAGCTGGAAGACCCAAAGATGACCAAAGGCATCGTAAAAAGAGGCGTTACAGAGCTTGTTACGCCAGGAGTTACTTTTAATGAGCAGATTCTGACCACCAAAGAGAATAATTTTCTACTGTCTATCCATCGTGAAAAAGAAAAATACGGCATGGCTCTAGTGGACATTTCCACAGGAGAATTCCTTGTTTCGGAAGGGAACTCGGATAAGCTGATGCACATCATCCATACCTTCAGCCCTAGTGAAATTATCTATCAGCGAAAAACCGAACTTCCAAACAGAATAAAAGACAGAAACTCTTTCGCTCTGGAGGACTGGGCATATCAGTATCCTTTTGCTTATGAGAAACTTACCAACCATTTCAAAACAAAATCACTGAAAGGCTACGGTATAGAGGAATTTCCATTAGCCATCACTGCTGCTGGTGCTATTTTTGCCTATTTAGTAGAGGACACCCATCATGCTCTCATTCAGCACATTACCAAAATACAAAACATTCCGCAGGATGATTATTTAATGATGGACGGCTTTACGCTTAGAAATTTGGAAATCATTCATTCCAACCACCATGAGGGCAAAAGCCTTCTGGATATCATAGACCGCACGACCACGCCTATGGGAGGGCGACTGCTGAGAAGAAGAATGATTCTTCCACTGAAATCCGTAAATGAAATCAACCGAAGACTCTCTCTGATAGAGTTTTTTAACAAAGAAGAAAACTTAAAATACAATATCCACGACCTTCTAAAATCTATTTCTGACCTAGACCGACTGCTGGGAAAACTTGCAGCAGAGAAAATTTCGCCGAAAGAGCTCGGAAACTTCCGTAATAGTTTAATAAGCATTGAAAAAATAAAGGAACTGCTGCTGCCTTATCCAGATGTTTTGGCTTGGATTACTCCTCTGCACAGCCATAAAGAACTCATTGATTATCTCCAAAGCCATCTAAATGAGGAGCTTCCTGTGAGTATAAACAAAGGAAATGTAATCAAAGAAGGCGTTTCCGAAGAATTGGATAGACTGAGAAATCTCCTCTACAGCGGAAAATCCTATTTGGATGAAATGTGCCAGCGCGAGAGCGAGAGAACAGGAATTTCAAGTTTAAAGATAGATTTTAATAATGTTTTCGGATATTACATAGAAGTCCGAAACACGCATAAAGACAAGGTTCCTGAACACTGGATAAGAAAACAGACGCTGGTCAATGCAGAGCGGTACATCACAGAGGAACTGAAAGAATACGAATCACAGATACTGGGAGCTGAGGAAAAAATCGCCCAGCTGGAACATTTGCTCTACAAAAAAATAGAAGAGCAGGTTCTCGTGCATATTGACACCATTCAAAACAATTCTAAAATCATTGCAGAAATAGACTGCGCAGTAGGACTTTCGGAACTTGCGATAGCAGAAAACTATACTAAACCGATTATAAATGAGGATTTTGCAATAAACATCAAAGAAGGAAGACACCCTGTGATAGAAAAATCCCTGCCTCTGGGCGAAAAATACATTCCAAATGATATTTTTCTTGACCGAGATACCCAGCAGATTATGATGGTCACAGGTCCCAACATGTCTGGTAAATCAGCCGTTCTGAGACAAACCGCCATCATCTGTCTTTTGGCGCAGATTGGTAGTTTTGTCCCTGCAAAACACGCCGAAATAGGAGTTTTGGACAGGATTTTCACCCGTGTAGGAGCATCGGATAACATTTCGGCGGGAGAATCTACTTTTATGGTGGAAATGAATGAATCTGCCAACATTCTGAACAACATCACAGAGCGAAGCCTCATTCTGTTAGATGAAATCGGGCGAGGAACTTCCACTTATGACGGGATTTCCATCGCTTGGGCTATTGCGGAATACCTCCACCAGCACCCTACACAGCCGAAGACGCTGTTTGCGACCCACTATCACGAGCTCAATGAAATGCAGAATAATTTCAGCCGAATTAAAAACTATCACATCGCCATACAAGAGAACAAAAATAATGTGATTTTCCTAAGAAAACTAGTTGCAGGAGGCAGCGAGCACAGCTTTGGTATCTATGTAGCCAAACTGGCTGGGATGCCTACGAAAGTAGTCAATAGAGCAAAAGAAATTCTAAAAACCTTAGAAAACAGCCGAAGCCAAGACCAAAACACGGAGAACATAAAACGAGTGACCGAGGAAAATCTTCAGCTCTCTTTCTTTCAGCTGGATGACCCTGCTTTAGAGAGCATCAGAGAAGAACTTACCCAAATAGACATCAATACTCTGACACCGATAGAAGCCCTGATGAAACTCAATAAAATCAAAAGCATGATTGGGAAATAAAATCCCAACTTTAGTTTTTTTTGTATTTTTACAGAAGATTTTTAAATAAAAACAAAATATAACTATGAGCGACCACTTACAGCATGAATGCGGCATTGCGATGCTTCGCCTACTAAAACCTTTGGAGTACTACAAAAAAAAATATGGAACTCCTTTTTATGGTATCAATAAAATGTATCTGATGCTGGAAAAACAGCATAACCGTGGACAGGATGGCGCAGGACTGGCTAGCGTAAAATTTGATATGCAACCTGGCGAGAGATACATCAGCCGTATCCGTTCTAATGCCAATCAGCCGATACAGGATATTTTCAATCAAATCAATACCAGAATCAGCGAAATTCTAAAAGAAAATCCAGAAATAAAAAATGACACAGAAGCCCAGAAACATCTGCTTCCATACATTGGGAATATATTTTTAGGGCATGTCCGCTATGGGACTTTTGGGAAAAACAGCATAGAAAGTGTTCATCCTTTTCTTCGACAAAACAACTGGATTTACCGCAACCTCATCGTAGCTGGGAATTTTAATATGACCAATTCCAAAGAACTTTTCCAAAAACTGGTAGAACTCGGTCAGCACCCGAAAGAGCAGACCGATACAGTGACCATCATGGAGAGAATAGGGCATTTCCTAGACACCGAAGTTGAAAACCTATACCAAAAACTAAAAGCCGAAGGCTACTCCAAAAAAGATGCTGCGGCAGAAATCCCAAACCAGCTGGATGTAGCTAAAATCCTCAAAAAATCTGCATATATATGGGACGGCGGCTATGCTATGTCAGGAATCATAGGACATGGCGATGCCTTTGTCATCAGAGACCCTGCGGGTATTCGTCCAGCGTATTACTACAAAGATGATGAAATCGTAGTTGTAGCCTCCGAAAGGCCAGTTATCCAGACTGCATTTAATCTTGATTTTGAGCAAATTACAGAATTAAACCCAGGTTCGGCTATCATCATCAAGAAAAACGGAAATGTTTCCATAGAAGAAATTCTCCCTGCCCTGCCCTACAAGGCATGTTCTTTTGAAAGAATTTATTTCTCACGAGGCAGCGACAAGGAAATTTATCAAGAAAGAAAAAAACTGGGAGCGCTTCTCTTCCCAAAAATTCTAAATTCCGTAGATGAAGACCTGAAAAACACGGTTTTCGCCTACATCCCGAACACTGCGGAAACCTCTTTTTATGGGCTAATAGAAGAAGCTGACGCCCATCTGAATGAATACAAGAAAAACCAAATCCTAAAATTAGGAAACAATATTTCAGAGGAAAAATTGGAGGAAATCTTGTCCCTTCATCCTACAACCGAAAAAGTAGCCATCAAGGATGCTAAACTCCGTACTTTCATCACGGAAGACAGCAGCCGAAATGATTTGGTAGCCCATGTTTACGACATTACATACGGTTCTGTCCGAAAAAATATTGACAATCTGGTCATTATAGACGACAGCATCGTAAGAGGAACTACACTGAGAAACAGTATTTTACGAATTCTAAATCGTTTGAATCCGAAAAAAATAATCGTTCTATCCTCTGCTCCACAAATCCGTTATCCTGACTGTTATGGTATAGACATGGCTCGTTTAGAGGATTTGGTGGCTTTCGAGGCGGCTTTAGAACTGCACAAGGAAAGAGGTTCTGACCATATCATAAAGGAAGTTTATGAAAAATGTAAATCTCAAGTGGATTTAGAAGATTCCCAAGTCATTAACTATGTCAAAGAAATCTATGCGCCTTTTTCTGAGGAAGAAATTTCAGCGAAAATAACTGAACTTTTAGTTCCTGAGGAAATGAACTGCCCTGTGGAAATCATCTTCCAAAGCGTAGAAAACCTACACAAAGCCTGCCCGAAAAACCTCGGCGACTGGTATTTCACTGGTGACTACCCTACCGCTGGCGGAAACCGAGTGGTGAATAGAGCCTACATCAATTTCTTTGAAGGAAATAAAGAAAGAGCATACTAACGCATTTTGGATTTATCTACTCCCATAGAATATCTAAAAGGCATCGGCCCTGAACGCTCCAAACTGATTAAAAATGTTTTGGGAATTTCTACCGTGGAGGATTTTCTCTATTTCTTCCCTCTGCGGTATTTGGATAAAAGTAAGGTCTACCGAGTAGCTGATTTAAAGGAAGAAAATATAGAAATCCAGCTGAAAGGGAAGATTTATGATTTAAAAGAAATCACCTACGGAAGAGGACAAAAAAGACTCTCCGCGAAGTTCCGCGATGAGACAGGCGCTTTGGATTTGGTTTGGTTCCAATACTCCCAGTGGCTGAAAGACCAGATTCCGCTCAATAAAGAGCTCTACATCTTCGGAAGGGTCAGCCTCTTCGGACAGCAGTTTTCTATGGCGCATCCAGAGATAGAACTGGAAGAAAAACGAGAGAAAGAACTCAGACTTCGCCCTATCTATCCGAGTAGTGAGAAAATCACAAAACGAGGGCTCAATCAAAAATTTTTCCAAGGTATCCAAGCGCATATTCTTGGGCATGTCACAGGACTTGTGCAGGAAAATCTGCCTCAGAGCCTCCTCCAGTCGCTCAGACTCATGGGAAGACAGGAAGCCTTTGTCAATATTCATTTTCCCAAAGATACTTCGGCATTTGAACAAGCGGACAGACGGCTAAAATTCGAGGAAGCTTTCTTTTTTCAGCTCGGCTATGCTTTGAAAAAACAATACAATAAGACTTCGGCAGTGGGAAATCCCTTCCCTTTGGTGGGTGATTTTTTTAATGATTTTTATCAAAACAGACTGCCTTTTGAGCTTACCAATGCCCAAAAAAGAGTTTTAAAAGAAATCCGAAACGACATGAGGCTCCCTATACAGATGAACCGCCTTCTGCAGGGAGATGTAGGCTCAGGGAAAACCATGGTGGCGCTACTTTCGATGCTGATAGCCATAGACAACGGCTTCCAAAGTTGTATGATGGCTCCTACGGAAATCTTGGCGCAGCAGCATTTCAACAGCCTTTCCGAGGCACTTTTCGGAACAGGCGTAAACATCAGACTTTTAACAGGTTCTACCAAAACCGCTGAACGAAAAATCATTCACTCGGAACTGGAAAACGGAACTCTTCATATTTTGGTCGGCACCCATGCTGTGCTGGAAGACAAGGTTAAATTCAAAAACCTCGGTCTTGCCATCATCGATGAACAGCACCGTTTTGGTGTGGAACAAAGGGCAAAACTTTGGATGAAAAATAAAATCCCTCCACATATCCTCATCATGACCGCCACGCCTATTCCAAGAACGCTGGCGATGAGTTTTTACTCGGATCTGGATGTTTCTGTGATAGATGAACTCCCGATGGGAAGAAAACCCATCATCACGGCTCATCGGCGAGAAAAGGACAGAAACTCGGTATTTCGTTTTGCCAAAGATGAAATCGACAAGGGCAGACAGGTCTATTTCGTTTATCCTTTGATAAAGGAAAGTGAGGCTTTGGATTATGAAAACTTGATGGGCGGTTTTGAGCGGGTTTCCGAGGCGTTCCCTTACCCAGACTATGCTGTTACCATGCTTCACGGAAAGATGAAACCACAAGAAAAAGACGAGGCGATGCAGTATTTCGCTTCAGGGAAGGCAAATATCATGGTCGCTACTACGGTGATAGAAGTCGGCGTGAATGTTCCTAATGCCTCTGTGATGATTATAGAAAGTGCCGAGCGTTTCGGGCTTTCCCAGCTCCACCAGCTAAGAGGAAGAGTGGGAAGAGGCGCCGAGCAGAGCTACTGCATCCTGATGACCTCGGATAAAATGTCTTCCGACAGCCGAACCCGAATAAAAACCATGTGCGAGACAAACGACGGCTTTAAGATTTCCGAAGTGGACATGAAACTCCGCGGGCCGGGCGATATCCTCGGCACCCAGCAGAGCGGCGTGGTGGATTTCAAACGGCTAGATTTAGCCCAAGATGGGCACATCATCAAGGCTGCAAAAGATACCGTAGAGGCGCTCCTTCGTGCTGACCCTTCGCTCCAGCAGGAACAGCACCAAGCCCTGAAAAACTACTATATAAAACAATACAAAGGCAAAAACAAATGGGGAAGAATCAGTTAAAAACATTACAAATATGAAGAAAACAATTTTAGCAATATTTCCTATCTTTCTTATTAGCTTAATAAGCTGTCACGACGACAGTAATAACCTTGGGAAAGATTATTACTATATGACAAAAGATGATGCTCTATACTATGGATATCCCTCATGGGATTTTATATATAAATCTGATAAAAGAAGAAGTGGGTATTTCTCAATTATAGCAACAACACCTTCTGATGTAATAGACTATAGTTTTGATGATAAATATATTATTGTAAAGCAAAAATATAATAGAGAAGTATTATTAAATGAACTCAGAATGGAATTATCCAGCTGGGGAGGATATTATAATATATATAAAAGAGAAGGCGTAATAAATTTCAATGATGTTCCAGTTTCCCTAAAAGAAATTAGCAAACAGATAGACTTGGGAAGAAGCACTAACCTTGCAGACAGTATAATTTCTCATAGCTCATATTACAAGGAACTTCTTACTCCAAATAAGATAAATTACTACTTCATAGATATGGACAAAGATTCTACTTGGGGCCCTTTTGATAAGTTAGAATTCGAAAAAATAAAAAAAGAAAAGGGAATAAATTTGGATTTCAAAAAGCAAATAAAGTGAAAAAAAATATCAAACTTATGCCACCGCAGTGGATAGAATACCCTGCCCTTTCTGAGTTTTCTATGGGCTGGCGTATGGGCGCTGGCGAAGATTATAAATGTGATTTTTGGGATTGGTATGAAACACTCTCACCTGAACAGCAACGAGAATACCAAACGCTTTTCCCTTATCCTTGCTTCTGGCATTATAACAACTGGGCAGTGAATGATTTGGAAATAGAAGACAGGCTGGATGATGAAGAAGACTATTACTACGAGGGTGTTCCACTTTGGCAGCCCAAAGGCGCTTATAAATACTCCAAAAAAACTTTTATCAATTCACCAAAGAAACTCAAATTCGTCTTCTTTTGGAAACCCAATGCTAATGCCGTAGATGAGTCTTGTTTAGGGCAGTGGCAGCCTTCGCCTTTTTATGTCGATGGCGATAAATATTCCTGTGCAGAGCAGTATATGATGGCTGAAAAAGCGCGTTTGTTTGAAGATGAAGAGGTTAGGGAAGAAATAATGAACACTTCTGACCCTAAGCTGATGAAGGCTCTAGGCAGAAAGGTGCGCAATTTCAATCCTGAAATATGGAACAAAGCCAAATACAGCATTGTACTTAATGGCAATTACTACAAATTCACTCAGAATAAGGAAATGATGGCCTTCTTGCTCTCTACAGGTGATAAAATACTGGTAGAAGCCAGCCCGCTCGATACTATTTGGGGGATAGGCTTTGGTAAAGAGAATGAAAAAGCACATAACATCGCCTCGTGGCGCGGTCAAAACCTTTTGGGCTTTGCGCTAATGGAAGTAAGAGACGAGATTAGAAAGGTATATCAGAATG
>CAUQSG010000018.1:0-27724 GCA_963520725.1 uncultured Flavobacteriaceae bacterium
CTTTCGGGAAATGCCCTACAAAGAACGGTTCGTTCATTGTGATGTTTTTCAACCCTACGATATGATTATCTGACAGTTCCAAAATCTTGTCTATTAACAAGAATGGCGGTCTGTGCGGCAATAATCTCATAATGCCATTGATATCATAAATAGGCTCTTTACTCAAATCAAAATTTGGAACATTTTTCTTCTTTTGAGCTTTGTATATTTTATTTAGTTTTTTAGCAAACTCTGTATTTATGTAATGTCCTGGTTTATTAGCAATTACCTTTCCTTTTAATCTTACTCCAGTCAATGCCAAGTCACCAATAACATCCAATAATTTATGACGAGCTGCCTCGTTTGGATAGTTTAAAGTCAAGTTATTCAAAACTCCATTTGGCTGAATGGAAACATCATCTTTTCCAAAAGCTTTTTTAAGTTTTTCAGCTGTTTCAGGAGTCAATTCTTTATCTACATAAACAATCGCATTAGAAATATCTCCACCTTTGATTAGACCTGCATCCAAAAGCATTTCTAATTCATGTAAAAAACTAAATGTTCTAGCAGAAGAAATTTCATTTTTAAAATCAGAAATATTTTTCAAAACAGCATTCTGAGTTCCTAAAACATTAGTCCCAAAATCCACCATCGTAGTTACTTCATAAGTATCCGCTGGGATAATGGTAATCTCAGAACCAGTCTGTGGGTCAGTGAAACTAACAACCTCTGTAACAGCAAAATACTCTCTTGGCTGCTCCTGCTCCACCACTCCTGCTTTCTCTATAGCTTCCACAAAAAACTTGGACGAACCATCCATAATAGGAGGCTCTGCACTATTCATCTCCAAGACAGCATTATCTACATCCATCCCCACTAACGCCGCCAAAACATGCTCACATGTGTAGATTTTAACTCCTGATTTTTCTAATGTCGTTCCTCTATCAGTAGAAACCACATAGTTAGCATCTGCTTCTATCTGTGGATTTCCCTCTAAGTCTGTTCTTACGAACACATAGCCTGTATTTTCCTTAGCTGGTTTAATGGTTAGGGTTACTTCTTTTCCTGTGTGAAGACCTATTCCTGATAGGGAAACTTCTCCTTTTAAAGTTTTTTGTTTATCACTCATTAGTTTTATCTTTTGAGTTATTTTCTAATTGATTTATTCTTTTTACTATTTCTGTCAAATTTCTGAAATGCACATAGTTTCTTCGGTAATCTCCTGCATCTATGGCTGGCGCTCCATACAGTGCCTCGCCATCTTTTACATTCTTATTTACACCGCTCTGTGCTTGTATTTTTACTTGATTTCCTATATTGATATGTCCTACAATTCCCACTTGACCACCGATCATATTCCAATTGCCAATGGTAGTAGAACCTGCAATTCCTGCCTGTGCAGCAATCACATTATTTTTTCCAATTTTCACATTGTGTGCGATTTGGATAAGGTTGTCTATTTTAGTCCCTTCTCCTATAATGGTAGAACCTATAGTAGCCCTATCAATACTACAATTAGAGCCTATTTCTACATTGTTTTCTATGATTACATTTCCCAGCTGTGGGATTTTATCATATCCGTTTGGTGTAGGCTGAAAACCGAATCCATCTCCTCCTACCACAGTATTAGAATGGACAACACAATTTTCGCCAATGATACAGCCGTCATAAATTTTCGCACCGCTGTCTATTTTAGAGTTTTTACCGATTTTCACATTTTTACCAATGAAAACTTGTGGAGCAAGCTGAACGCCATCGCCAATTACCGCTTTTTCTGAAATATAAGTGAACGCTCCTACATAAACATCCTCTCCCAAAACAGCCGTTTCATGGATGAAACTCTGCTCTTCTATTCCTTTTTTCTTTTCGGTCATCTGCTGGTAAAGGTTCATCAAAACCTGAAATGCAAGATATGCATCTTCCACTTCTATGATGACTGGCTTATAACTTTCTTCTTTCAAAAGATTTTTTGAAACAATAAGCACAGAACTCTCCGTAGAGTGTAGAAAATGTGCAAATTTTTCATTCGCAATAAAAGACAAATGTCCATGCCTTCCCTCTTCTATAGGGGAAAATCCATGAACTTTTACTCCTTGGTCTCCAATTACTTTTCCTTTGATAAGACCAGCAATTTCAGCAGCTGTAAACTCCATAATCGTGCAAAGATAAGAAAAATCCTATTAGTATAATAAAAATTTATATTTGTTTATATTTTTAACATAAAAAATCATGAAATCTCTTTTGGAAAGAACAAAATATATCTCGTTGTTTTTTCATTGATATTCATCGATAAAATCTGGCTTCCTGCCTGTTCCAATGCCACTTTTTCCATGTCATTTCGCAGGAGATAGATAGGCTGTTTGGTTTTATCATAAGGCAGCAGACTTCTTTCAATATTATCCACGAGTAAATCTCCGTTTCCTATCCC
The DNA here is from genome assembly GCA_963520725.1 of uncultured Flavobacteriaceae bacterium. Taxonomy (GTDB): domain Bacteria; phylum Bacteroidota; class Bacteroidia; order Flavobacteriales; family Weeksellaceae; genus JABCPE02. The sequence continues at coordinate 2,408 of CAUQSG010000018.1, forward strand.
AAAATGCAAATTAGTTTCCCGCACTTTCTCCTGCACCAAATCATCCGAAAAAGGCGTAGAAGAGTAAATAATTTTAGGAAACTTCCTGTTAATAACCGTTTTACAAAGATACGAAAGCACGAAATCTTCATGGTTTTTCCATGATTTTATAGCCTGTAACACATCCGTATCATCCAGTTCCATAAATCTCGCTATATCTTCCTCCGTAGCCTCTGTGGAACTCTCTCTATACAAGAAATATTTAAGGTTTTCAGAGGCTTCTACTTTCACATTTTGCGAAACCAATGTTTTGGCTCTGTTCATTATTTTTATCAATAAATTTTCTGCCAATACTGCCGCTTTATGATAATAAACCTGCCAATACATGAACATCCTCGCCACGAGATAATGCTCGATGGAATAAATTCCTTTTTCATCCAAAACCAGCTCATCATCAAGGACATTCAGAGTTGATAAAATCCGCTGTGTATTGATATTCCCTTCTGAAACTCCCGTGTAGAAGCTGTCTCTTTTGAGGTAATCGAGCCTGTCCACATCAAGCTGTGAGGAAATCAATTGATTAAAAAATTTACGATGATATTTTCCCTGAAACATCTGTATCGCAATCGTAAGTTCACCTGAAAACTCCTCGTTCAGCTGCTCCATCAGAAGAAGGGAAAGTTTTTCGTGATGCCAGTTATCCATCAGTATATTCTCCAAAGCATGCGAAAAAGGTCCATGTCCCACATCATGAAGCAGCACAGCCAGCATCGCTCCCTTTTCCTCTTCCGTAGAGATTTTCACACCTTTTTGTTTCAAAATTTCTAGTGCATTAAACATCAAATGCATCGCGCCTATCGCATGATGAAAACGAGTATGGGTAGCTCCTGGGAAAATCAAACTAAGCAATCCCGTTTGAGAAATTCTTCTCAATCTCTGGAAACAGCGATGTTCCATGATATCAAAAATAATTTCATATGGGATTTTTATAAATCCATGAACGGGATCATTGATGATTTTCAACTTATTAGCCATAAAAAAATTTTATCGTGTAAAATTATAAAAAAACTTTAACCAAACATTAACATTTCGTTGGTATAATTTTAATATTTTTTCTCCATACTTTTGAAAACAGAAAATTAGTGGAAAAAATTATGTCAAAAATACTTTGGGTAGATGATGAGATAGAGATGCTGAAACCACATATTGTTTTCTTGGAAAGCAAAGGTTACAGTGTTACTCCTATCAACAATGTGAATGAGGCCTTGGAACTGATAGAGGAAAACAGTTTCGCACTCGTTCTTCTTGACGAAAGTATGCCTGGCATATCTGGCTTAGAAGCCATTCCAATGATTAAAAACTTGGACAGCTCCATCAAAATAGTGATGGTAACGAAAAATGAAGAGGAACACATCATGGAGCAGGCTATAGGTTCACAAATTGCAGATTATATTCTAAAACCAGTGAACCCAAATCAAGTTCTACTTTCACTAAAGAAAAATCTTGAGCAAGATACTTTGGTAGAACAGCAGACTATTTCTGAATATCAGCAGGAGTTCAGAAATCTGAGCATGGAACTTTCCAATCTTCATAATTATGAAGACTGGGCAGAATATTATAAGAAAATCCTTAATTGGGAGATAAAATTTGATAAGGTTTTTGATAGTGAGTTTTCAGAATTGCTTCAAAATCAAAAAGAAGAAGCAAATATCCAATTTGCTAAATTCATAGAAAACAACTACGAACATTGGCTTAACTCAAATGACAAGCCTCTGATGAACCACACCCTTTTCAAGGAAAAAGTAAAACCAGAGATAGAAAAAGACAAAGTTCTTCTTTTGGTGATAGATAACTTGAGATATGACCAATGGAAAGTAGTAGAACCTCTTTTCACTAAGTTTTACAATAAAACTTCGGAAGAGTATCTGTACAGTATCTTACCAACGGCGACTCAGTATGCTAGAAATTCTTTCTTCGCAGGGCTGTTGCCTTTGGAAATAGAAAAAAGATTTCCAGATAAATGGTTCAATGACAATGAAGATGGGAACAAAAATGAATTTGAATTTGATTTCCTAAAAGACCAAATGAAAAGACTCGGTCTGCAAGGGAAAAGTTCAAAATATATTAAGATATTAAACGCTGATTTTGAGCGAAAAATATTAGAAGATTTTAATCAGCACAAAAACAATGATTTATTGGTGATTGTTTATAACTTTATAGACATTCTTTCTCACGCGAAAACCGATAACACCATTGTAGATCAGCTAATTAGAGATGATAAAACATTCCGTTCATTAACATACAATTGGTTTGAAAATTCATCTCTTATCAAAATCATCAAACTGGCAGCAGAAAACGGCTTTAAGCTGGTGATAACTACTGACCATGGAATGATTTATGTAAGAAAACCAAGCAAAGTGGTGGGTGATAGAGAAACCTCTACCAACATAAGATATAAAACAGGAAAAAGTCTAACCTATGAAGACAAAGATGTCTGGGCGATTACTAATCCTGAAAAGCTATTCCTTCCAAAAGGGAATGTGAGCAGCAAATATATCTTTGCGAAGAACAATTTATTCTTTGCTTACCCTAAAAATTACAACCATTTTGTAAATTATTATAAAGACACCTATCAGCACGGAGGGATTTCCCTAGAAGAGATTATCATCCCATTCTGTGTGTTAGAACCAAAGTAGTTTTAGTTTTTTCATTATATTTTATTTATTTTAGACGAAATCGGATATCCAAGGATATCCGATTTGTTTTTTTCTACAAAAGCTGTGTAAGAGCATAGATCACCAGCCCTACCATACCTCCTACCAAAGTCCCATTGATTCGAATAAACTGCAAATCTTTCCCTACTTCCATTTCCAGCTTTTGGCTCAGCTCTTTGCCTTCCCAGTTTTTGACCGTATCACTGATAAAATCTCCTATTTTTGTTTTATTTCTCAATGCAAATCTATAAGCCGTCTTCTGAAACCAAACATCCAGTTTTTTCTGAAACTCTTCATTGGTTTTAAATTCGCTAATCTGCTTATTTACATTATCTTGCAGGAGTTTTGTGATTTTATTTTCCCATTCAGAAGAATTCAGCCTTTCAGCAAAATCATAGAGCTGCGCTGTCATTTCCTGCCTTACAGAATGCGCTTCATCTCTGGTAATTTTCATTACAAATTCCTGCAGACCATCCACCACCTTTTCCGAAATCGCTTCTCTGATGAAAGATGGAATAAGCGGCGGAAACTGATTGTCTATTTCTCTCCGAACCACATTTTGGTTTTCAGAAATATAAACTTCTATTTTCTGGAAAAGTTGGTTAAATAATTCCTGATGTTTTCCCTTATCCAAAAATTCTACAAGCATCTGACTGGCTCTCACATTGAGGGACATTCCCTTTATGATATTTTCTATTTTTTCAGGAGTAGTTTCTTTGGAAAGCCATTCTACCATATATTTAGACACCTTAATATCCTCAATATGAAAACGAATCTGCTTTGGTTTTAAAAAATTCTCTACAACAAACCCTCCCAAATTATTTCCGATATCCACCTTTCGCTCTTCTATCAAATTAGTGTGCGGAATGGGCAGTCCCATTGGCTTTTGGAATAATGCCGTTACCGCAAACCAGTCGGCAAGAGCTCCCACCATAGCAGCCTCGGAAAAAGCCTTCACATAGCCTATAAAGGAAAGTTCGGAATGTTTTTTCTGCAAAAACACCATACTTATGTAGATGACAAACATCAAGACAAGAAGCCCTGTCGCCAAGTTTTTATGAAATTGTAATTGTTTTTCTCTCTGATTCATGTTTTTATATCTTTATTAAAAAAACTCAGCACAAAATCTTGCACTGAGCGTTTGTTTATTTCGTAAAGAGCAGTTCGCGGTATTTGGTCATCGGCCAAAGCTCATCATCCACCATCATTTCTAATGCGTCTGATGCTTCTCGTATTTTTGAGAAAAGCGGCTTCACTTCTTGGCAAAACACCTCTGCCTGTTTTTGATTGTCCTCTATGGCTTCCGCTCTTTGTTTGGCATCCAAAAGCTCGTCCACTCCTATTTTTATCTGGTGGACATTGTGAGAAATTCTCTCTATCAGATTCATCTGCTCTTTCGCCAAAGGTCTAAAGTCTTTTTCGCCGTAGATTTCTTTCAACCCTTTCACATTGTCTATCAGCCTGTTCTGATATTTCAATGCTGATGGAATGATGTGGTTTCTTGCCACATCTGCCAGCACTTTCGCTTCTATTCCTACGATGTTGCTGTATTTCTCTAACTTGATTTCGTTTCTTGCCTCTATTTCACGCTGAGTGTAGATTCCCATTTCTTCATACATACTGATGAATTTCGGGTCTAATTCTCTTTTCAAAGCCTCTGGCGTGGTTTTTAGATTGCTCAGTCCTCGTTTTTTGGCTTCTTTTACCCAGTCTTCGGAGTAGCCATCCCCTTCGAACATTATATTTTTAGACAGCTTGATGTATTCTCTGAGGACATTAAAAATAGCCTCATCTTTTTTCAGTCCTTTTTCTTCTATCAAAGCATCTACTTCCTTTTTAAAGACACGAAGCTGTTTTGCCATAATGGAATTCATGATGGTCATCGCCTCTGCGCAGTTCGCTGAAGAGCCGACCGCTCGTATCTCAAATTTATTCCCTGTAAAAGCAAATGGCGAAGTTCGGTTTCTATCCGTGTTATCGAGCAGAATTTCAGGGATTTTGCCGACTACATTTAGTTTTAAATCATATTTTTCATCAGCGCTGAGTTTCCCCTCACTCACTTTTTCCAATTCCTCCAAAACTCCATAAAGCTGAGAACCGATAAACACAGAAATAATCGCTGGCGGCGCCTCATTGGCTCCGAGACGATAGTCATTCCCCGCAGTGGCAATCCCTGCACGAAGAAGGTCTGCATATTCATTCACCGCCTTAATCACATTTACAAAAAATGTCAAAAACTGAAGATTTTTTTTCGGATTTTTTCCTGGGCTCAGCAGGTTTTCATCTGTATTAGTTGAGAGCGACCAGTTGTTATGCTTACCGCTTCCATTGACTCCCGCAAATGGTTTTTCATGGAAAAGTATATGAAAATGGTGCTTGTGCGCTATTCTCGCCATCAGATCCATCAACAAAGAATTATGATCAACCGCCACATTGGCTTCCTCAAACATTGGCGCAAGTTCATATTGATTTGGTGCATTTTCATTATGTCTTGTAGATACTGGAATGCCCAGTTTCACGCACTCTATCTCCAATTCCTTCATGAAATTCATCACACGGGTAGGAATAGAACCAAAATAATGGTCTTCCAGCTGCTGCCCTTTCGCTGGCGAATGCCCCAAAAGGGTTTTTCCTGTCATCAAAAGGTCTGGTCTGGTCTTAAAAAGAGCCGAATCTACAAGGAAATATTCCTGTTCCCAGCCAAGTGTAGCCGTAACTTTGGTTACATTTTTATCAAAATACTGACAAACTTCCGTAGCTGCCTCATCCACAGCGTGTAATGCTCTCAAAAGAGGAGCTTTGTAGTCTAATGTTTCACCTGTATAGGAAATAAAAATAGAAGGAATACAAAGGGTAGTTCCCATAATAAATGCGGGAGAAGTAGGGTCCCATGCGGTATATCCTCTCGCCTCAAAGGTATTTCTAATTCCTCCATTAGGAAAAGATGAAGCGTCTGGCTCCTGCTGAATAAGGTTTGCCCCATTAAAACGCTCCATAGCTTTGCCCTCACCTATCGGCGTGAAAAAAGTATCGTGTTTTTCTGCAGTAGTTCCTGTCAACGGCTGAAACCAATGCGTGTAGTGAGTAACACCCTTGGTCATCGCCCAGTTTTTCATACCGAGAGCCACTTGGTCTGCTACTGACCTTTGGATTTTAGTTCCATTTTTTATGGCATCCATCACGGCTGTGAAAGCCTCTTTGGTCAAAAACTCACGCATTTTCTCTTCGGAAAATACATTTTCACAAAATAATTCTGATAATTTAGGCGGAGTTTCCACGAAATTATCTTTTCTATAATTGATAAAAGGCAATTTTTCTAACGCACTAAACCTTAATATTGACATAAGCACATATTTTTATAGGGCAAAGTTAATAAAAATATTACTTTTCTCATTAACACCCCCCTAAAAAAAACACTCTTTATAAAAATTTTAGAAAATATTCTTGTTTTTTTAAATCAAACTATTTCTATCCTCATAGTTTAGCCTAAAAAACATAGCAGTCATTATAGAAAACGCCAATAGAGAACTTCCCCCATAACTGAAATAAGGCAGCGGAATCCCCACCGTAGGGAACAGCCCCATAACCATTCCTACATTTATAGCAAAGTGCATCATCAAAATCGATGCAAAACAATATCCGAAAACTCTATTGAACACGGGCTTTTGGCGTTCAGCCAAGAAATAAATCCGCCCTATATACACCGCATAAAGAAGTACCAAAACAGAACTTCCCACAAAGCCCCACTCCTCGCCGACAGTACAAAAAATATAGTCCGTACGCTGCTCTGGCACGAAATGTCCCTGAGTAACAGAGCCTTCCTTATAGCCTTTCCCAAGAAGTCCGCCAGAACCTATCGCTGTTTTAGAGTAAAGCAAATTGTACCCCGCTGTATCACGGAACGCTTTTTCTCCTTTAAACAAAACCTCTATCCTCTCTCTCTGGTGTTTTGGGAGTTTTTCCATGACTTTAGGTGCGCCAAAACTTATTCCTGCAAGTATACCAACACTCACCACAAGTGTAAAAATCGTACTAAAACCAAGCCGAATTCTACTAAAATAAACACCCAATAAGGTCAAAATCACTACTATACTTACAATATATACAGGCTCAAAAACCAATGACAATAGAAACACTCCCACTACCAAAAAACCAGCAGTAAAGAGCCATCCACTCAACCCCTCGCGATACAGAGCAATGACAAACGCCATGAAAACCATCAATGAACCCACATCTGGCTGCAACAGCACCAAAAGCCCAGGGATACCGATAATAGCAAAGGCAGTCAATAAAGACCTTCCGTTTTTCATGCTGAAATCAGGATTTCCTACATAAGAAGACATCATAAGCGCAATGGCTATTTTCACAAATTCCACTGGCTGCAAACTTATCGACCCAAATACATACCAGTTCCTCTGTCCGTTGATTTCTTTCCCAAAAGGAAAAAGCCCAACGAGCAAAATAACTGCAACAATGTAAAAAAATGGCGCCAAACTCTCAAAAACACTTCCACGGACAAACAAAATCATCATCATAACAAACAATGAGATACCAAACCAAACCGCCTGTTTTATACCGCTATCCGTACTTACACTATACACATTAGCGATACCAAACAAAACGATAAGGATGTAGAGCAGCAGCCCTATTTTGTCTAATCCATTAGCCCATCTCATATCTATTATGGTGTTTTTTGAGTTTGTTTATTTTTATTATCGATTGTTTTATTTTTCTCGTTCAACAGTCGCAGACTGTCTTGTATTTTTTTCATCGCAAGAGAATCTGGCTTAGGAGGTTCATATCTTCCTATTTTTTTCAAATGAACTACCCATTGTCTGTTATATTCAGCCATGAAACTCGCTCCTGTCAGTCTTTTATAAAGATGCTCTCGTTTCAGCTCTCCTAAAAGATATTTTTCGGCTATCACCGTGCAGGCAGGCCCTGCCCAAGTTGCCCCAAAACCAGCATGCTCCATCACGGCTGCTACTACTATTTTAGGATTATCAGCTGGTGCTATCATGGTGTAGATAGAGTTATCCTTCCCCTGTGGAACCTCTGCTGTTCCTGTTTTTGCCAACTGAGTAAAATCATTAGATTTCAAAGCTCGTCCCGTTCCTCTTAAAACTACAGCTTCCATTCCCCTTATCACTGGTTCAAAATGTTTTGGGTCTACTAATGTCTGATTTTTAACTTTAAATCTCTTGTCTGGATTAGGTTTTCCGTCAATGGATTTCACAATATGCGGTGTGTAATACCAGCCTCTATTTGCAATAGCTGCTGTGAAATTAGCAATCTGCAAAGGCGTTAAAAGGATTTCGCCCTGTCCCATCCCATTGAACACAGCTTGGAGAGGTTTCCAATTTTTACCATACCTCTTTTCATAAAATTTGCCATCTGGTATCAGTCCCTTTGACCCAACTGCCAAATCATTATTTAAAAACTGCCCCAGCCCAAAACTATGCATTATTTTTGCCCATTCATCTGCTCCTTTGCTCGGATTTCCTGGGTATTTATTGAGCATTGCTAAATACGCATAAGAGAAATAACAGTTACTAGAGACTTGGATGGATGGTATAAGAGGGTCTGCTCCTCCATGCCCTTTGATTCTAACTCCAGAAACATTGAACCCACCACCACAAGGGAAAATAGTAGTAGGAGTCATCACCCCCATCTGCATAGCGGAAAGCGCTGTAACAAGTTTAAAAGTAGAACCTGGTGGATAAGCTGCCTGAATAGAGCGGTCAAACATTGGCTTATTCATGCTATCCATCTGCAGGCGGTATAGATTTTTTGTTTTTTCTGGACCTGTGAATAGGTTTGGGTCTATATCTGGACCTGTAGCCATTGCTAGGATTTCGCCGTTATTTGGGTCTATCGCTACTATTGCTCCTCGCTTATTTACCAGCATTTCCTGAGCCATTCTTTGGAGGTCGTAGTCTATTGTCAAAACCAAATCCTTCCCAGAAATCATCTCCTTGTCCAGCTCTCCATTTTTATATGAACCTATATTCCGAAGTTTGATATCTTTCTGAATATATTTCATCCCTTTTTCACCTCGGAGCACCTTTTCATAGGCTTTTTCTATACCACTCATTCCTGCTATATCCCCTGGAAGATAGTATAGAGAGTCTTTTTTGATATAGGCAGCATTTACCTGATTGGTATATCCAAGCAAATTCCCCGAAGTAGAAACTTCGTATTTTCTCTGTGGTCTGGAAACAACCGAAAACGCTGGATATTTAAATATAATTTCTTGAATTCTCGCCACATCTTCCCTGCTCAAATCCTTCATAAAAGTCATCGGAGTAAATTTAGAAAAATACTTATCTGCCTTTATCTCCTTCATTTTATGATTAAAATCTGCCTCGGTGATATTCATCAACTTACAAAAACCCAATATATCAAAATCAGGTTTCATCAAAGCTTCTGTATAAGAGATTTCATAGGCGGGCTGGTTTCCTACCAATAGTTTAGAATTTCTATCAAAAATAGCCCCACGCTGAGGGATAATGTATTCTATCTTGATAGATGTATTGGCTGCGTTGAGAGCATATCTATCCGTAAATAGCTGTAAATAAGCCAGTCTGGCTACAAATATCACAGCAATAAGCCCTAGGGAAATTAGAATTTTAAAATATGGTCTCAAACTCTCTGCTTGATTTTAAATATTAAAACATAAAATAAAACAAAAACAAACGAATATACAGTAGTTATAGAAATATTGATAAGCACATCTAACGCTCTGCTTAACTTAAAATACTCTATAAACTGAACCAAAAACTGGTGTAAAAAAAGATTAGTAAGGATAAAACCCAAAAACTGCGTCCATTGCAAAGATTCAAAAGAGAAAAAATCTGATGTAGAATCCGATGATGACCTAAATATAACGGTTCTTACAAAAGCTATCAATGTAGTCGCAAAGGCATTAATCCCCCATGTCCCCAAAAACATATCCATTCCTAACCCCAACAGAAAACTCGTCCCTAAAAACTGAAATTTATCCCTATAAAAAGGATAAAACATCACATAGATGGGATAGACAATTGGCGGATATTTGCCCATGATGAGGATTCTGTTCAACAAAAAAACTTGTAATATTACCAATACTACAATGAATAAAATATCCGTCAAAATATTTCTACTAATCATTTTCCTTTACAGCAGCATCTAAAATCTCTTTTATCTCCTCTAGTTCTGTTTTTTTGAGGTTTTTAACCACGAAAACTTTCTGCACCTGCCCCATATTCTGGCTCAGCTCCACAGAAATATCCCAGTGTCCTGTTTTGCTATCCACATCATAGCCAGCCACTCTTCCTATCATGATTCCTTTTGGGAAAATAGAAGACTTACCATCAGTAATTACGGTATCTCCCACTTTTACAGAAACATATTTAGGAATGTCTTTTAGGTGCATTACTCGTGTATCCTCTCCATCCCAAGTCAAAGTCCCAAAAAAATCAGATTTTTTTAGAGATGTGTTTATTTTAATATTATTTACACTCAAAACAGACTGAACCAAAGCATAGTTGGCCGTTGTATTGATAACTATCCCTGCTATTCCCTGTGGAGCTATCACTCCCATCTGAGGCTCCACACCGTGGTTTCTTCCTCTGTTAATCGTGAAATAATTATTATTTCTATTTATACTGTTTTGGATAATTTCTGCATCCATCACAGAGTAGGACTGCCCTTCTGTAAGAGTATTATCCACATGGACAAATTTGGCTTCAGCGGATTTTTTCTTACCATACAGCTGCTGCATGAGCATTTTATTCTGAGTGGTCAGGTCTTCATTTACTTGTTTCAGACTGAAATAACTTGCCCCCTCATCTATATAGCCAGACACAAAGGCATTAAAAGCTGATGCATGTGCCGCCACAAAAGAACGCTGCATGGAGTTCCTACTAAAAATAAGAACTACTGATACCAACTGGAGAAAAACGAAAAAAGTACCAAGACTGTTTCTCTCCAAAAACCTCCATACAAAAGACAACATCTTGACTAAGGCACTTATCTAATCAAAAACTTAAACTTATCTATGTTTTTCAGTGCTATTCCTGTTCCTCTCACTACGGCTCTCAAAGGATCTTCGGCTACGAATACAGGAAGCCCTGTTTTTTTGTGTATTCTATCGCTAAGACCACGCAACAGCGCTCCTCCCCCTGCAAGATATATACCTGTTTTCCAAATATCTGCTGCAAGTTCAGGCGGAGTCATGGAAAGAGTCTCCATCACTGCATCTTCTATTCTAGATATTGAGTTATTCAGAGCTATAGCAACTTCCTTATAACCTATCATAATTTCTTTTGGTTTTCCTGTAATAAGGTCTCTACCCTGTACAGAAATATCATCCACTTCTACATCTAATTCTTCCATCGCTGCACCTACTTCTATTTTAATTCTCTCTGCTGTCTTTTCACCAATGTACAAGTTGTGGTTGGTTCTTAGATAATAGGCAATATCATCTGTAAATACATCCCCTGCGATTTTAACAGACTTATCACAAACGATTCCTCCAAGCGCAATCACCGCAATCTCCGTAGTACCCCCTCCTATATCTATCACCATATTTCCTTCTGGTTTCTGAATATCTATCCCTACACCTATCGCAGCTGCCATTGGTTCATAGATAAGTCTAATTTCCTTAGCATGAACTTTCTGAAGAGAATCCTTAACCGCTCTAATCTCCACCTCTGTAATTCCAGAAGGGATACAAACAACAATTCTAAGAGCTGGCTGAAAAACCCTCCCTTTGATTCCTGGAATTTGTTTGATAAATTCCTTAATCATGCTTTCGGAAGCTTGGAAATCTGCGATAACCCCATCTTTCAAAGGGCGGATTGTCTTTATTTCCTCATGGGTTTTACCCTGCATGTGTTTTGCTCTGTCTCCTACTGCTATAATCTTTCCTGTGTTACGCTCTACCGCTACGATAGACGGCTGATCTACTACGATTTTGTTGTTATGTATAATTAGGGTATTAGCTGTTCCTAAGTCAATCGCTATCTCTTTCGTGAATACATTAAATAATCCCATTATCCATTTTTTATTTTTAATTTGCACAAATATATGAAATTTATTAAGTATTTTTATGTTTTCTATCACAGTTTTACAAAAACTTTAACATTAGTTGTTTTTAATCCTTAAAAAAGAAAAAAATCACAAGCTTCAAAAAACCTTATTTAAAATTCTAAAATCAGATTTTATAACAAAAAAATCTCCCTAAATTAGGAAGATTCTTCTACTATTTTATGTCCGCACTGCTTACAATATCTAGCATCACCATCATTATCAATATTTCCACAGCAGTCACACAATTTCTTTGCCTTGTTCATACATTCTCTCATCTGAGATGACACAATCCCAGTCGGCACGGCTATAATACTATAACCACAGAGCATAAGAACCACAGAAAGCAGTTTCCCCAGCGGTGTAGCGGGAGAAATATCCCCATACCCCACTGTAGTGATGGTGACCACCGCCCAATAGATACTCACAGGAATATTATGAAAGCCGTTTTTCCCGCCCTCTATGATATGCATAAGCGCTCCTAAAACCACCACAATAATGGTAATGAACATCAAGAAAATATAAATTTTTCTGGAACTACTTCTGAGCGACTGCAAAATATAATGCCCATCATCCATATAGTCCATCATATTTAGAATCCTAAATACTCTGAGCAATCGGAACAACCTGATAATCATCAGGTATTTAGCCTCGGGAGTAAAAATACCGATATAAAACGGCAGAATAGAAAGAAAGTCTATAACCCCCATCATGCTGAATATATAGTCTTTCTTGTTTTTGACAACCATTATTCGAACTATGTATTCTGCTGTAAAAATGATGTTCATGAACCACTCAATGGTCAAGAAAGTCTTATGGAAACGAATATTCTCCACACTGTCCAAGATGACTATCATAGCACTGAGAACTATCATTGCCAGCAAAACAACATCAAACAACTTCCCCAAGGGAGTCTCCGCAAAATATATTATTCTAAATACTTTCTTTTTCCATTCCGCTTCTTCAGGAATGAGATTATGTTCTCTACGCATGATAAATTCCTTTGAAATCTAAAATTGAAAGAGGCAAAGTTAGTCAATTTTTTATTTTACAAACCAAAAAACTTTTTCCATAGCGTCCACCCCCACCGAAAGGGCATTTTTGGGAGTTTCGCCTATTTTTAGCCTATGGTCTTTCAGCCACCAGATTTTATCTGAAAAATCTTTTGCCAGACGCCAGTCATGTGAAGAAAACAAAATAGTCTTATTTTTTTCTTTTGCTAATTTTTTCAAAAGATTTAGAATCATCATTTTATTTTCTTCGTCTAGATATGTCGTAGGTTCATCCAAAATAATCATCGGCGTATTCTGTGCCAAAGCCCTTCCAATAAATGCTTTCTGAAGATTTCCATCGGATAGTTTTTTGAGTGGAAAATCTTTATACGAAGTCAAATTCAGACTGTCTATAATTTCCTCTACTTCCTGCAAATCATCAGAATTTAATTTAAAATAATATGGATAATGAATGTATTTTCCTAACGAAACCAAATCCATAACTGTATAATTTTCAGGAACTTGAGTTTTAGAAAAAACCATAGAAATCCATTTTGGAATCTGCTCGTAAGAAACCGATTTTATTTCTGTTCCTTTTATCCAAATCTGCCCTTCCATCGATGAAATCTGCCCCAGAATAGTCCTCATCAGGGTAGTTTTCCCAATGCCGTTATTCCCCACCAAAAGACAAACCTCACCAAGCGAAAGCTCTGCATCAATGGACAAAATCAAAGGCTCTCTGTAGCCTATTGCTAAGTTTTTTAATTCTAAAAAAGGCATATTTATTCCTTATCCAGCTGAGTATAAATTTCCTCCAAAACAGCCTCCATTTCCTGCATCGTTAGAACCTGTAAGAATTTGGTTCTATATTCCTTAAAATGCGGTATCCCTCGGAAATAATTGCTGTAATGCTGTCTCATCTCTATCAGCCCTGCCCTTTCGCCTTTCCATTCTGCTGACCATTCTGCATGCTGTCTTACGGCTTCCAGCCTGTCTTTTATCGTAGGCGGCGGCAGTTTTTCTCCCGTTTGGAAGAAATGTTTTATCTCGTTAAAAATCCATGGGTAGCCTATCGCCCCACGCCCAATCATCATTCCGTCAATATTGTATTTCTCCCTGTATTCTAGAGCTGTTTCTGGCGAATCTATATCACCATTTCCGAAAATCGGGATTTCTATATTAGGATTGTTTTTAACTTTGCTAATGTACTCCCAGTCGGCTTTTCCTTTATACATCTGTGTTCTCGTTCGGGCGTGGATGGTAAGGGCTTTTATGCCAACTTCCTGCAATCTCTCCGCTACTTCCTCTATATTGATGCTCTCTGTATCCCAGCCCAACCGAGTTTTTACTGTAACTGGCAGTTCGGTAGAATTTACCACTGCTTTGGTAAGTTTTACCATCAGATCAATATCTTTCAAAACTCCTGCCCCAGCGCCTTTGCTGACTACCTTTTTCACAGGACAACCAAAATTGATATCCACCAAATCTGGCTGTACCGTTTCCACTATCTTGGCAGACATCGCCATCGCTTCCTCATCACCCCCAAAAATCTGAATCCCCACAGGTCTTTCGTAATCAAAGATATCCAGCTTTTTTTTGCTCTTTATCGCATCACGAATAAGCCCCTCGGAGGAGATAAATTCTGAATACATCAGGTCTGCCCCATGCATCTTGCACAAACGGCGAAACGGCGGATCCGAAACATCTTCCATCGGCGCCAAAAGCAATGGAAAATCAGGAAGTTCTATTTTATCTATTTTCAACATGTTGCAAAGATAGGCACAAAATGTTTTGGAATATTATTAAATTATGTTTAAATTTACAAAACCATCAGAAAATTTGAATTTAAAAGAGCTTAATGCTAAAGAATTAAAGATATAGAATAGCATTTTTCTTCTTGTTTTTATAATAGGAATTACATAAAAAACATAATAGTAAATATAAATTTATGTTTCTGCAATTATACCTAAACTCACACTCTTTTATGTGCAAATAAAACACTTTTCATTTATTCTCAATAACTTACAAATACAATTATTTCTTAAAAGTTATCTTGAACCTTAAAAATCAACAATTAAAGATTTGATATTTTTCATTATTTACAGTTCCGAAAAATATTTTAAAAGAAAATAAATAAAACGGAAAAAGGAACTGTTTTTAGAAAAGATTTTTTGGAGGAATTATAGTTTCAAAAATCGACCCTTTTTTGAAACCTTATTTTCTTATCATTATCTCATTAGATTGTATCTTACCGCTGAAAAGCTTATATCCTTTAAATTCTTCTTTTTGCTTTGGGGTTAAATAATCATAAATCTTTTCATCTATACAGATTTCTAAAAACATAGGATAATCTATATTTTTATCTAAATGATAATAATAGTATGAAGGATAGGTATCTAAACCTATATTAATATCATTTATATTAAAGTTTTTAAGATAGGTAATGGATTTCTTTGATTTTAATACTTTTAATTGATTATATAAATACCAATTAATATCAATATTTTTATAATCTCCTTTTATATGATATTTTTTCTTCCAATTTTTTATTTTTTCTCTATGGATTCTTTCTTTTTCTTTCCTTTTTTTAGATACTGCTAAAAGTTCTTCTTCTGTTAAATGTATAAATCCTGATAATAAAGAATCCATATACTCATTTTTTTCGTTTTTTATTTTGAATATTATGCCTAAGTCAGGATAATTTTCTAATCTATAAAAATTAGCACATGTTTCTTCTGGAAAATAGTATCTATAATTTGCTGTATCAATAGGAATAATGTAATCATAATCACTATCATTAATCACTTCTATTTTTAACATATAATTATCCTCTTTCTTACTAAAAACACTTACTTTCATACTAATTTGAGAAAGAAGTGTATTGTAAATAAAAAATATAACTATAAATAATATATTTCTCATAATTAAGGTTTTTTGTGTTCTTTTTAATAGATTTTGCTTATTATCTAAATACTTTTCTGTATCCATACTCATTCCATATCCTATTCTTAATATTGATTTTGATTCAAGATAACTTTAAAGGATTCAAGATAAATTCTTTAAGCAAATATAAAAGCCTTACTTTTGTAGAGTAAGGCTTTTATATTTATTTACATTCCCAAACTTTTTCTTACTCTTTGGAGAGTTTCTTGGGCTACTTTTTGGGTTTTTTCTGCTCCTTCTTGCAGTTTTTTCTCCAATTCAGGAAGATTATCCATATAATAAGCAAAGATTTCTCTTTCCTTTACATAGGTTTCCAAAATCAAATTCAGCAATTCCGTTTTTGCGTGTCCATACCCGAAATTCCCTGCAAGATATTTCTCTCTCAATGCTTGGGTTTTGTCCTCTGTCGCAATGAGCGAATATATCGTAAAGACCTTACAAGTGTCAGGATTTTTCGGCTCTTCCAGCGGTGTAGAATCTGTTTCTATGGACATTACTTGTTTCTTCAATTCCTTTTCCGGAAGGAATATATTGATGATGTTTCCTCTTGATTTGGACATTTTATTTCCGTCTGTCCCTGGCACATATTTCGTGTTTTCCTGTAATTCCGCCTGTGGCAGCACGAAAACCTCGCCCATTTGGTTATTAAATCTCGCTCCTACATCTCTCGCCATTTCCAAATGCTGAAGCTGGTCTTTTCCCACAGGAACTACCTCGGCATCGTAGAGCAGAATATCCGCCGCCATAAGCATAGGATAGGTAAAAAGCCCTACATTCACATCTCCCAGTCTGTCTGCTTTATCCTTGAACGAATGAGCCAAAGTAAGCCTTTGGTAAGGAAAAAAACAAGACAAATACCAAGAAAGCTCGCAGGTTTCTGGAATGTCACTTTGTCTGTAGAAATAAGTTTTCTCTGTATCCAGCCCAAAAGCCAGCCATGCCGCAGCGATTTCGTAAGTGTTTTTTTTCAGCACCTCAGCATCTTTTATCTGCGTGAGAGTGTGCATATTAGCGATGAACAAGAAAGACTCGTTCTCTGTTTTTTTAGATAATTCTATGGCTGGAACGATTGCCCCCAAAATATTCCCTAGATGTGGCGTTCCTGTAGCCTGTATTCCTGTAAGAATTCTTGACATGATTTTATTTTTTATTTTTAAACAAAATTAAATTTTACATTTTAAAACCTGCTGTACATTTTTATAAATCTCGGTTTTAAGGGTTTCTATCGGGATTTCTTTGATTTCGGCAAGTTTCAAATAAACCTCATCGATAGGCTCTTCTGCTGTATCCGTTTCCAAAAAAATCCTATCCAAAGGAATGTCCCACGCAGTTTCCTGAAAAGATAAGTTATAAAGCAGCGTTTTCCCAAAAGACAAATAAAATCCTTTGCTCAAAAGCTCTTGGGCGGTTTCCTTTTTCTTATTAAACCCATGCACGATGAGCGGCACTTTTGCGATTTTCTGAAATCTCAGCAACTGAGAAAAACGCCGAACACAATGCACTATCACGGGTTTTTGGATTTCATTCGCCCAAAGAATCTGCTGTTCAAAAATTCGCTCCTGCAAACTCTCATCCACAGAGACCAGCCCATCCAGCCCGCATTCGCCTATCGCAAGGCAGTTTGGGTGCTGGGATATTTCTTTTATTTTATCTAAATTCTGTCTGTAATTTTCATCAATTTTATTTGGGTGAAGTCCTACTGAAAAATAATTTTCTGGTATTTCTTCCATGAAATCCAAATTATAAATTCCGCATTCTCTCCCACGAAAATGATGATGAAAATCAAAAAACATACAGCTCTTTTTTATTCTTTTCTTTCTTCTTTGGACAAGTAGAATTTAGGCATTTCCCACTGATATCTCACCGCGAGAGTTCTCACTGCTACAATCAGCAAAATAGTAGAAACATGCACCATAATATATGGCATGGAAGTGTATCTATACAACACCAAAAACAAAACTCCGCCCACAATACACGCCGTAGCGTAGATTTCTTTTCTCAAAACCAAAGGAATTCTATTGAGCAAAATATCTCTAAAAATCCCACCAAAACAACCTGTGATAACCCCCAAAGTGAGAGAAATAATCGTCCCATGCTCCGCATTCAGCCCTTTCTGAATCCCCATAATGGTAAAAAGCCCAAGCCCAAAGCTGTCAAAAATAAACAATGGTGTTTCGAATTTTTTCTCAAAAACCTTTACCAGCATCGCAAAAATACTTGCAAAAAAAACCACCGTGCAGCTGAACATATCTTTCATCCAGAAGACAGGAACTTCCAGCAGTAAATCCCGCAAAGTCCCTCCACCAAAGGAAGTAACGAAAGACACTATAAGCACACCGAAAGGGTCTAATCTTTTCTCTATCGCTGCAAAAGCCCCAGACATCGAGAAAGAGACCAACCCCAAAAGTTCAATTACGAAATTAAAATTTTCATACAACATAAATCAACATTTTATTTTTCAAAACAATAACCACACAAAACGAGTCCGTGTGGCAAAAATCAAGTTCCTATGACCGACTTTCTTCCTACACCCTCACCGCATCTGGAACGAACAAAGTATAGTCGCCACCTAGCGAGATAATCTCCCTGACACTGCTGCTGCTGATGAACGACTTAGCCGAAGAAGTCAGCAGGAAGATAGTCTCTATCTTGTTCTCCAAAGTAAGTGTCCTATTGATATGCACTATCGCCTTTTCAAACTCAAAGTCAGCAGGATTTCTCAGCCCTCTGATAATGAAATTCACATTTCTCTTTCGGCAGTAGTCCACCGTAAGCCCCTCAAAAGAGTCAATTTCCACATTAGGAAAATCCTTAAAAGTATTTCTCAAAAATTCTTTTCTCTGCTCCAGAGAAAACATGTATTTTTTCTGCACATTATGCCCTATGGCAATGATGATTTTATCAAAAAGCTTCGTCGCCCTTTCTACAATATCATAATGCCCTAAGGTAACAGGGTCAAAAGACCCAGGGAATACCGCTGTTTTCATTGTTTATTTTTAGTATTCTTAAATATTATTCACTTCCCTTATAGCTTTCATTAGCAAAATCAATATTTCTGCACGGATACCAACCCACCATCATATCCATCACTTCTTCCAAAGTCTCTATAAGGTGCTCATCTGTCCCATCGTTCTGTAATTCTACATCACTTTCGAGGTATATTTGATAGATTTCCTTCTCTGAAAATCCTTCCGCATACAACTGCAATGCAAAGTTTCTGAGTTTTTCCACTGCATCCTGCTCAAAGAGAAGTCGTTTTATCTTTTCTTTTACTTCATCTCTCTTTTGCGTTTTGTTATCCATCATCATTATTTATTTCCTCAGTGTTTTCTATCGAGTTTGATTTGATTTTTCGTAAAACTGCTTCAAATTATCCAAATTCACGCTGCAGTCTTTATTAAAAACATTATTGGCTACTAAGTTTTCCATCAAACGAGTTGCTCCAGTTACTTTTGGGTTTCTGTAAGCTTTTTTACCAATGATATTAAAATCTACAATGCCTTTCCAGTTTCCTGCTTCATCTTTCTTCGCTACCCCAAAGAATAGAAGTTCTCCTTTCAGAGATTTTATTTCATAGGAATAAGGCACCAGACCATATTCTGTTTGTTTTTTTTCGCCTTCATTATCCACATCATTTAGAGTTAATAAAAAACACATTTTTTTATCCAAATATATTTCATCTGGCTCCACTCTCACTTCTTTAGCGGTGTTTTTTGTTTTCGGAAGATTTAGTTTTAGTTCAGTATACAAATCATCTTCTGTTTGCGCAGAGAAAAATAAAGGAAATAGAAATACTGTCAACCAAAGTGTTTTCATAATTTTTATATTTTAATGTTTATTCAGTTTTTTACTTTCTACTAAATTTTTCAGAAATTCTTTTCTTTATTTTCATTAGACTTCTCGTAAAATAATTTCAAATTGTCTAAATTGATGGTACAATCATTATTTATCACTTGACTAGAGGATAAATTTAAGATTAAATCTTTCCTTGATATTATTTTTGAATTTTTGTAACCTTTTTTATCTATCAATGGAAAACTAACCATTCCTTCCCACTCTCTTTTTTCATTTTGATAAATTATCCCAGAAAACACTAATTTTCCATCTAATGAAGTAATTTCATAATAATTACGAGATTTACCATATTCTGTGAAAACATTATGTTTTAATTCATATCTAAAACAAAGTTTTTCATCTATCACGATTCCTTCTTTTGCGAACTCAATAGAATTTGGTTCTTTTCCTGTTTCAGGAATACCTAATCTCATAGTTTGATATGTCTTTTCTTGAGAAAAAACCATCATTGGAGCAAATAACAATATTACTAAGATTCTCATAATTTTAAAAGTGCTTTTTCCACCTCATTTCCGCACAAATCTTTGATGGAGATTCCGTAGATTTTCGCCTGTTGCGGCAGGATACTCGCAGGAGAAAAACCTGGGTTGGTATTCATTTCCAGCATATAAGGCGTTCCGTTCATAATGATGTATTCCGAACGAGAAAAACCACTCATTCCCAATGACTTATAAGCCTTTTTCGCTATTTCTTCTACTTTTAGTCGTGTCGGCTCATCTATTCTGGCTGGCGTAATTTCCTGAGAAGCACCTTCATACTTAGCTTCATAGTCGAAGAAATCATTTTCGGAAACGATTTCCGTAATTCCCAAAACGGTAATTTCACCTTTATAATCTACCACACCTACCGAAACTTCCATTCCGTCCAAAAAGCTCTCTATCAGCACCTCATCATCTTCGTGGAAGGCTTTTTCCAGAGCTGCTTTGAACTCAGATTTTTCTTTCACTTTTGAAATTCCCAAACTAGACCCAGACTGATTTGGTTTTACAAAACAAGGAAGACCAAGTTCAGAGATAATTTCATCTTCGCTAAAAGCATCTCCTTTTCTCAAATAAATACTCTTCGCCGAAGGAATTCCGTATTTAGAAAGCACCGCCAGAGTATCTTTTTTATTGAATGTCAATGCACTTTGGTAAAAATCACAGCCCGTATATCTCTGTCCCACAGCATCCCAATACGCCTGCAAAAGTCCGTTTTCACCAGGTGTTCCGTGAATGGTATTGAAACAAACATCAAATTTCAGTTTCGTTCCATCGGCAAGTTTTACCGAAAAATCGGCTTTGTCTATTGGGAATTTTTCATCATTGTCATCCACAAAAAACCAACCTTCCTTCAAGACATGAACCCTATAAACATTGTATAAATCTCTATCCAATTCATCAAAAATAAGCTGACCGCTTTTCAGCGAAACGATATACTCATCGGAAAAACCGCCCATTACCACGGCGACATTCTTTTTATTCATAACTCTTACAATTTAGGCAAAATTAACAAAAACTTTTTATTCACCTACGCTGTCTGATAAATTCTTTAACTTTGTGGCTAAAAGATTTTTTCATGCATCTATCCACCGCAAAAACTTTTTTTGAGGAATTCACAGGCTCTCCTGCTGCTGATTTTCAGGTATTACAGCAGAGCGGCTCATCGAGAATCAATTTCATCGGAAAGTCTAATAATCAGGATTTTATCATCACTTACAACGAAAATATCAGAGAAAATGAGGCTTTTCTCTATCTTTCGGAAGAGTTTTCTTCATTAAAACTAAATACACCTAAAATACTGGCAGTCAATGAAGAAAAAACGCTTTATGTTCAGGAGTTTTTGGGCAAAAATACTTTGTCTGAAATCATCTCTGCCGAAGGGCACAGCGAAAGGGTAAAATCATTAGTGAAACAAACCTTGGAAAAGCTATTCATTCTACAACAAAAAACCGAAGGGAAAATAGATTTCCACAGAACTTTCGAATACGAAGCCTATGATAATCTACCAATTACACATGATTTATATTATTTTAAAAATTTCATGGTGGATGTCTTGGAACTCCCTTATCACAAAAGTTCTTTGCTAAAAGAATTTCAAAATTTAACAACTAAAATAGAAAATCTCTCTCCTAAAACAATCATGCTGAGGGATTTCCAGTCGAGAAATATTTTAGTAAATGAAGAAAACCAAGTCTTTTTCATTGATTATCAATCTGCTATGCTAGGGCCTGCGGTCTATGATGTGGTTTCTTTTTTATTCCAAGCGAAAGCCAACTTCCCTGCCGAATGGAAAACAGAAATGCTGGATTTTTATTTCAGTCTTTGGGACAGCGAAACACAGCCTGCACTAAAAGAAGCTCTTCCCTACTGCCAGCTTATCAGATTTTTGCAAGTGCTTGGCGCTTATGGTTTTAGAGGACTTATCCAACGGAAAGCTCATTTTCTGTCGAGCATCGGACAGGGAATAAAAAACCTAACAGATTTTTCTGCAAACTGGCAGGAAAACGCCGCTTTCCCAGAGCTTTATTCAGTTATAGAAAAACTCAATGAACCAGACACTCAAAAGAAGATAAACGCTTTGATTTCTGGGTAAAAATTCTTTTTATTTTAAGATTTGTAAATTTGCGGGAATTATTTTATTATGCTACATATCGATATTTATAGTTTTTCTTACAAGAAAAGCGGAATTCCGATGGATAACACAGACAATGGCGGTGGATTTGTTTTTGACTGCCGCGGAATCCTAAACCCAGGACGAATAGATGAATACAAGCCTCAGACAGGAGCTGATTTGGCTGTGCAGGAATATTTGGAAGAAAAAACCCAAATGCCTGATTTCCTAAATTCAATAAAATCCCTGATATCCATATCCGTGGACAACTATATAGAGCGAGGATTTGAGCATCTTCAGATTTCATTTGGCTGCACCGGCGGACAGCACCGCTCAGTTTATTCAGCGATAAAAATAGGAGAATTTTTACAACACAAATACGCTGATAAAGTAAGCGTAAAAGTAACCCACAATGAACAACCTCAGCTAAATGCATAGAGAATGAAAGCTTTTATATTCGCGGCAGGAAAAGGGACAAGATTAAAACCTTTCACAGACAAACACCCAAAGGCTTTGGCCAAGGTAAATAACATTACCCTTTTAGAAAGAAATATCAAATTTCTGCAGTCTTTCGGCATTAATGATTTTATTATTAATATTCATCATTTCGGAGAGCAGATTGTTGATTTTTTGAAAGAAAATAATAATTTCGGTGCTAAAATAGAAATCTCCGATGAGTCCGAAGAACTTCTGGAAACAGGCGGCGCTTTGGTCTTTGCCAAAGAACTTTTGGAACAGGAAGAACATTTTTTAATCATGAATGCTGATATTTTGACCAATCTGAACATCGGTGATTTCATCAATTTTCATTTGAAATCCAATAACTTAGTTACTTTGGCCGTTTCGGACAGAAAAAGCTCTCGAAAACTGCTTTTTGACAGCACAATGACCCTACAAGGCTGGCGTAATGAGAAAACAGGTGAAGAAATCTTTGGAAACACTTATAAAAACCTAAAACCATTGGCTTTCAGCGGAATACATTGCATTAATTCTAATTTACTGAAACTTTTCACCCGCCGTGGCAAATTCTCCATTATGGAGGAATATTTAGACCTGATGAAAGACTATATTATCAAAGGATACAAACATGATGCTTTACTGATAGATGTGGGAAAACCAGAATCCATCGGCGAAGCAGAAAAATATTTTAAATAAAAATGGAAGAAGAAATTTTAAGAGAAAGTTTTAGACAAAAAACTTGGAGCGAACAGGCCACCAAAGACAGCTGGATGGTCTTTAAGATAATGGGAGAAATAGTCTCTGGTTATGAAAAAATGCAGAAAATGGGACCTTGCGTGTCTATTTTTGGGTCAGCAAGGATAAAACCAGATACCAAATATTACAAGATGACAGAGGAAATTGCCCAAAAAATCACAGAACTGGGCTTTGGAGTCATCACTGGCGGCGGCCCAGGAATCATGGAAGCTGGAAACAAAGGAGCAAAAGAAAGCGGAGGAAAATCCATCGGTCTCAATATAGAACTTCCTTTCGAGCAGCACCTGAATCCTTATATAGACAAATTATACAGCATGGAGTTTGACTATTTTTTCATTAGAAAACTCATGTTTATAAAATACTCACAAGGATTTATCGTGATGCCTGGCGGTTTTGGGACTTTGGATGAACTTTCAGAGGCTTTGACGCTTATTCAGACTGGGAAAATCGGCAGATTTCCTATCGTTCTCGTTGGTTCAGAATTTTGGAATGGGCTATTAGATTGGTTCAAAAATACTTTGCTGGAAATGGAATTAATTTCGGAAGAAAATTTCTCTCTTTTCAGAGTGGTAGATACGGCTGATGAGGCAGTTTCACACATTAAAGCCTTCTATGACAAGTACTCCATTCATGAGAATTTCTAAGTTTGGCACGGCTTTTGCCTTTATTTAACAAAATTTTAAGATTATGATTACTAAAAAGAAAGTCAGTCTTGTTGGATTTTTTGTAATGCTGCTTATGGTAATGAGTTTTGCAGTGAGCCAGTTCCAATCTTCATTGACTAAAGTAGACTATGTGGAGGGAAGCAAAACTTTAAAATTTACCACCAAGGTAAGCACAGAGCAAATTGCGAATGCACTAAAGGTAAATGCTAGTTCCGCAGGCTTTAATGCTGAAGTAGCAAAATATATTGGCAAAAATTTCTCAGTAGCCGTGAATGGAGAAAACAAATCTCTGAAGGTTACTGGTAGCCAAGTAAACGGAGAGACAGTGTTTATTTATTTTGAAGTAGATGGTGTGGCGAGTATTTCCACATTGAAAATTAAGAACAACATTCTGCTGGATGTATATCCTAAACAGCTAAACCTAGTGAATATCGCCTACAAAGGAAGTCAGAAAAACATGACCTTCCAGCGTGGGAAAGAAACCGCAGAAGTATCTTTCTAGGAACGAAATTGTTATATTATTTAATGTAAAGTCCTGCAAAAATGCAGGATTTTTTATTTCTATGCTTTTACTTTTTATAAATAGGAACACTACTGCACGCCTCTCCAAACATCAGTGATTTTACCAATGGTTTTAGTTTTTGAACCAGCTCTACATAGGCATTTGTAGGGATTTCTACATCGCTGCAACCTCTGATGAGAACTCTTTTGCCCTTATAATCAGAAAAATCAAATTTCTGAATTTCTTCATGAAATAAAACCAATTCCAGTTCATCCAGCGAACCAAAAGCTATCTTTTTAGCAACGCCTTCTAACCTAGATGTTAGTAAAAAATACGCCCAAAGCGGAGCAATAGCATCCGTGGAACAATAGAGATAGACAAAGGCATTTTCATAAATTTCCACATCTAGATTTTCCACCTGCTCACGGAAGTCTTTTTCTTTTAATATAAGTCCTTCATATAGAAAGTCTTTCAGGTTAATACCCAAGCGCTTCCCTTTTGGACAAAATTCAGCAACATCTATGTTTACCAGTCCGCTATTCGCAACTTTATTTACAATTTTTCCTTGCTCTGACATATTATTTATTTATATTTGAGCAAAAATAAATCTTTTTTACTAAAACAAAATGTCTAAAAAATATTATATAATCTCAGGAGAAGCTTCTGGGGATTTACACGGTTCTAACCTGATGAAAGCCATTCTAAAAAAAGAACCCGATGCGGAATTCAGATTTTGGGGAGGCGACCTGATGAAAGAAGTAGGTGGAACATTAGTAAAACATTACAAAGAC
>CAUQSG010000019.1:0-26502 GCA_963520725.1 uncultured Flavobacteriaceae bacterium
TGGAATGTCCATCCTGTTCCTTTTACATATTTTTTTGTTGGAGCCTTGCCCACATCATGCAGCAGCGCCGCCCATCTGAGCCAAAGATTATCCGTGTTTTTTGAAATGTTATCCACCACTTCCAGCGTATGCCAGAAGTTATCTTTATGCTTTTGCCCTTCTACTTCTTCTATCCCTTCTAATGCTGTAAGCTCTGGTAAAACAATATCCAAAAGCCCTGTTTTTTTCATAATTTCCAGTCCTATGGAAGGTTTTTCGGATAGCATAATTTTGTTAAATTCCACCATTATCCGCTCCACAGTGATTATTTCTATTCTTTTCGCTTCTTTTTCTATGGCTTCCAATGATTTTTGTTCTATTGAAAAACCAAGTGTAGATGCAAACCTAATGGCGCGCATCATTCTCAAAGGGTCATCCGAATATGTTTGGACTGGTTCTAGTGGAGTTCGAAGTATCTTCTGCTCCATATCTTCCATCCCATTAAACGGGTCTATAAGTTCTCCAAAATTATCTTTATTGAGTGAAATTGCCATCGCATTTACCGTAAAATCTCGGCGTTTTTGGTCATCTTCCAATGTTCCTTGCTCCACTTGAGGATTGCGGCTGTCAGCACTGTAGCTTTCCTTTCTCGCACCTACAAATTCTAGTTCTAAATTCTCATAACGAAACATCGCTGTTCCATAAGTTTTGAAAACAGAAACTTTAGTTTCAGGATTGATACTTTTTGCAACGGCTTGTGCTAGTTCTATCCCACTGCTTTCCGTTACAAAATCTATATCCGTAGGAGATTTTCTACCGAGCAGCAGGTCTCGGACATACCCACCGACAATATATACAGACTGCCCTCTATCATGGGCGACCTGAGAAATTATTTTGAATATTTTTAGATTTTTATTTTGTGTAAGATTTACTTTCATCACATAAAAGGATATTCGTTATTCTAAAAAACACACTGATAAAAGTAACAAAAAAGACCTTTGATAGTTACCAAAGGTCTTTCTTTTGTAGCCCGTAGGGGAATCGAACCCCTCTTGCAAGAATGAAAATCTTGAGTCCTAACCGATAGACGAACGGGCCAACTATACTTTCTTATGCTAATTTATTAACATGTTTTGTTAATTTACTCTTCAAATTAGCTGCTTTGTTTTTGTGGATGATATTTCTTTTTACTAATTTATCCAACAAAGAAACTACTTTTGGTAATTGCTCTAGTGCAACAGCTTTACTTTCTTCATTTCTTAATACTTTCATAGCTGTTCTAGCAGTTTTATGATAGTATCTGTTTCTTACTCTTCTTTTTTCAGACTGTCTAATTCTTTTTAATGCTGACTTGTGATTTGCCATAATCTTTTAAATATTTTACAAAGTAAATTTATTACTACTACTATTTTAAATTTAAAAAGTAGCCCGTAGGGGAATCGAACCCCTCTTGCAAGAATGAAAATCTTGAGTCCTAACCGATAGACGAACGGGCCAACTGTTTTTTGCGTTTGCAAATATACAAACTTTTTCTATCCCACCAAATTTTTTTGAAAAATTATTTATTATTTTTTTGGATTACGGGATTTTTTATACCTTTTTCCTCCATCTGTTTTCTCAGTTTTACGGCTTCTTCAAGGGTTTTTACATTTCCTGCAGTATAGTAATGTGTGTCTCCTATTTTTTCTCTTTTGACATCAGAAATTTTATTTACAGGAGAATCTTTTGGCAGCTTTGATGGCGAAGCGGCTAGTTCTATAGTATAATGACCTTGTGATAACTTTTGGTCAGGTGTAAAATTAACTACCGTAGCGTTTTTAAATCCAGCATCTTTAGCTGTCTTTAAATTTTCATCTCGTATAGATGCATAATTAGTCGTACTGTAATAATATCTATACATAGAACCATCTTTTATAGTCAAAATATATTTCAAGCCTCTGAATGCAGGGTCTCCTTCATTATATTTAGTTACAGAACTCATCAGCAGGATACGGCTGTCCGTTTTCATTGGTTTTTCTGCTTCTTTTACTGGCTCTGCTTTTACATTTCTATCGAGTCTTTTCTTATAATTCACAATAGCCTGATATACAGACTCCGCTATAGCTTCTTGCCCTTCTTGGCTGGATATATATTTAGCTTCTTCATAATTACTAACAAAACCCATTTCCACTAAAACTGAAGGTGTTGCATTTCTTCGTAAAACATGGAGGTTCTGCTGTTTCACACCTCTTGAATATCTTTTATCTTTATTCACAAAGTTATCTTCTATAAGTCCTCCCAATAAAAGACTGCTTTCTAAGTATTTACTTTGCTGAATTTTTAGGGCAATCAGAGATTCTGGAGAATTCGGGTCATAAGAAGCAAAGGTTTCTCTATCCTGCTCATCGAGATAGATTACATCGTTCTCAGCTTTTGCTACTTCTAAATTTTCTTTGTTTTGGTTTGGTCCTTGTACAAAAGTTTCTGACCCATAAGCCTCTGGTCTTTTGGAAGCGTTACAATGCATTGATACGAATAAATCCGCCTTATTCTTATTAGCCAAATTAGTTCGTTCTGTCAATGATGGATAAGAATCTGTTTTTCTGGTATATATAACTTTAAAA
Organism: uncultured Flavobacteriaceae bacterium; assembly: GCA_963520725.1. Taxonomy (GTDB): domain Bacteria; phylum Bacteroidota; class Bacteroidia; order Flavobacteriales; family Weeksellaceae; genus JABCPE02. Next base: position 2,583 of record CAUQSG010000019.1, read on the forward strand.
TCTTTATTTTTTTCTAATTTTTTCCCAATCAATAGAGTGACAGCCAAGGTGATATCCTTTTCGTTCAGAGTTCCCAAATCCGAAAAAGTTCTGTATGAACCAGGGTCTGACCCACCATGCCCTGCATCCAAAACAACCGTAAACTTCTTATTCTGGGCGTAGGCTGGGATAAAAAATAATGTTAAAATTACTGTTAAAGTTGCTCTTATTAAAAATTTATTTATTCTCATCTGTTTAAAATTATTATTTTTGGGGCATTAAAATCTTACCATTGATAAATAAAAAGTTCAAATTTACCTTACAAATCTTAATTATCCTAATTTTTAACAATTTTTTAGCACAAACAAGCCCTAAAAACATTGAAGAAAATAAAGGAAAAAAAGATACTGTCGTTGTAGTAAACGAACAATTAGAAGACATATTGCTCAGCAAAGCAGAAAACAGCCGTTTTGATGTTGAGAAAAAAATGACTTTCCTTAACAAAAACGCCCAGATAAACTATCAGGACATGCAGATAGAGGCTGACTACATCAGTATAGACTGGGAAGGAGGAACTATTTTTGCAAGGGGAATGGTGGATTCTTCGGGAAAAATAACCAAACCTGCCGTGGCCACACAGGGCGGTAAAAAATATGAATACAATGAGGTAAGCTACAACTATAAAACCAAACAAGCCATAGCCTACAACGCTAGAACAGAGGAAAACGAAGGGGCTATCGTAGCTGAAAAAACCAAGAAAGTAAACGACTCTGTATTCTACATGAGGAGAGGTTTCTTTACAACTGATGAACTTTTCAGAGCTAAAAAAGATACCCTTCCTGATTACCACCTCTCTGCTCCTATCCTAAAACTTGTCAAAGGAAAAAATTCAGGGAAAGTGGTTACAGGGCCTATTCAGCTTTACATAGAGCAGGTTCCCACGCCTTTGGCTCTTCCATTCGCCATTCTTCCTTTCACTGAGAAAAGAAGTGCGGGGCTCATCATTCCTAGTTTTGGGGAAAGGGCTGATGTAGGATTTTATCTGAATGGTTTAGGATATTACCAGCCTTTGGGGAAACATTTTGACCTAAAAATACTCACTGACTACTACACCAAAGGAAGCTGGAACATCCGCCCAGAGGTGAATTACAAGAAAAACTATAAATACAGCGGTACTTTCCGTGGTGATATAGGAACCACCATACGAGGAATAAAAGGACTTGATTCTTATTCAAAATCAAGCACTTACAGAATACATTGGTCTCATCAGCAGGATGCAAAAGCCAATCCTTTCCTGCAACTATCTGCTTCTGTGGATATTGTAAGTAACCGATTTTATAATAATAATATCAACAACTCTTATATATTCAATCAAGATGTGCTAAATGCCCAGCAGAACTCGTCCATTACCCTTACTAAAAGATTTCTAAATCTACCTGTAACACTTACTGGAAACCTTACCTATTCGCAGAATTTTTCTACTGGACTTACTAACCTGAGGCTTCCATCCCTCACTGCGAGTGTGAACCAGTTTTATCTATTCAAAGCTAAAGACGGCGTAAGAAAAGGGCTGATAGAGAACATCACGGTAAATACTAAATTTGATTTCAGAAACGAAGTCAATGCACAGCAAAACGAAATGTTCACAAAAACCATGTGGGACAAAATGAAATACGGAGCTAGAAATGTATCTACATTCAGCACCACCACTACATTTTTGCGATATTTCAACCTGTCACTATCCGCATCCGCAGATAATGTTTTGACAAATAAAACCATTAGAAAAAACTACAACTCTGCTACCAACGCCGTAGAAACCACGGATGTAAAGAGCATCACTGGATTTAGCACCTTTAATACAAGTGCTTCCGTGCAGACCACGCTCTACGGAATGCTTAAATTCGGGAAAAACAGCAAAATCCAAGCGGTAAGACATGTCTTCACGCCGAGCATTGGTTTTTCCTACAATCCTGATTTCAGCAGTGAAAGCTGGGGATATTATCAAAAATACATAGATGCTACAGGAAATCCTATTTCGTATTCTATTTTTGAAAACGGAGTCTATGGCTCTCCTAGTGCAGGTCTTTCAAAATCAGTTACTTTTAATTTTAATAATAATATTGAAATGAAAGTTCTTTCAAAGAAAGATTCTACAGGAGTATCGAAAATAAAACTTTTTGAAAACATTGGGGTAAATTTCAGCTACAATGCTGCTGCGCCTACCTTTAAGTGGTCGTATATCAACATTAATGCTCAGAATTCGTTCTTTAATAATAAATTGAGTTTAAATTACAATGCTTCTTTTGACCCTTACAAAATAGCATTTACGCCAGGTTCTGAAATAGGAACAAGGCTTGACAAACTGGGAAATTTCAGACTGCAGTATTTTAATTTAGGAGCAAATCTATCCCTCCACGAAATTTTAAAACCAAAAAACAAAGAGAAAAAAACATATCACAAAAAAGGCTACGCCATGATGGAAGCCTACCATTTCGATGATGATAACTACGCCCGTTTTGACCAAGACTGGACGATGAGCATCACCGCAAACTATTCCTATAACAACTCTGCAAAGAGGTATGGAGACCGCACGGCATCCATCGGGCTGAATGGTTCTATAAAACTCACGCCTTATTGGAATATTACAGGAAGCGCCCATTATGACTTGGTTAATAAAGCTTTCTCTTACTCTAGATTAGGCTTCGCAAGAGACCAAAGGAGTTTTACGATTACTTTCAACTGGGTACCTATCGGACAGTACAAGGTGTATGATTTCTTCATCGGAATAAAAGCCAATATCCTAAGAGATGCTTTAAAATACAAAACTCAGAGCTTCCCACAATCCACAAGTTCTTTCTAAAAAGAGAAGAATTTTGTATCTTTGCAAGTATGAAAAAGGTAATTTCTACTCAGGATGCTCCTCTTGCTATTGGAGCTTATTCACAGGCTGTTTTAGTGGATGGCATACTTTATATTTCTGGACAGATTCCTATCAACCCAGAAAATGGAAATCTTGTAGAGGGAATAGAGGACGAAACCCACCAAGTGATGAAAAACCTAAAAGCCATTCTCCACGGAGCTGGGCTGGATTTTTCTAATGTTGTAAAAACGAGTATTTTCCTTACAGATATGAAAAATTTTCCTTTGGTAAATGATATTTACTCTTCATATTTCAGTAATGATGATTACCCTGCTAGAGAAACCATACAAGTAGCCGCCCTTCCCAAAGGAGTAAGTGTAGAAATTTCCATGATAGCCCACACCAAAATTTAGTTATGAGTTTTTTGAGAAATACTTTTGCTGTGCTGCTGGGACTTGGTGTCGCCATGCTTATCATCACTATCGGTCTGAGAATCAACTCCGAATGGATAACTTATTCTGGCTTCACACCCTTTGAAAAATGGAGCAGACTATTGGAGGACATGCGTGGAAACAGCTGGTTTTTCGTAGCATTATTGATTTCTACGGGAGTAGCATCCACCATCGGAGGTATCACCACTGCTCTGATTGTGAAAAAAGCCAAAGTAGCCTATGCCATCTTGATTGGTTTTATTCTGCTTTTTTTAGCTGTTTTGGATATCGTTTTTTTCGGATACCACCCTACTTTTTATCAGATAGGAATATTTCTTACGATATTTCCTTTTTCTTGGGTTGGAGGGAAAATTATAGAAGTTATCTTTAACCAAAGAGAAGAAAAAAATAGGAAAATCCAGTCAAACAAACATCAGGAATAATCCTATGAGCTGGGAATATTCTATAAATTTAGACTCGGAAGAAGCCATGAGTTCAGTTGTAACGGATTTGAGAATCTGCGAATTATTCTCCTCTTCTACAACGGATTATATCGATTGGAAAAATCCAAAATCAATAGATGACATCCCATATGATGCCAGATTTTATACAGACAAGAAAAAAACTATTTACATTGCTGTAAATAGTTTTTCTAAAAATATTTTTTCTGCTTTAAAATCAATTTTAGCTAAACACGATTATCATCTAACTGACTGTGAAACAGATGAAGAAGTCACTTTGGAGCATATTTTTCGCTCTGTCATTTAGTGTTTTTCTTCGCTTTATTCCTCATTCTCTATTCTCTTTCCTATGTCTTTCAGTTTAGAATATTGTTCTATCAATGATGGCATATCATCCAGACTAATCACAAAAGTCCAAAGATATGTAGTAACAGAATAGATGTGCCCTGCACTTTCATAGCCTTGTGTTGCCATAATCCCAAATGCTAATCCAAACAATGCTGTTGCAAAAATCCCTACACAAAAATAACCAAAAGCCTCCCTATTAGAAATCAATATTCTCAATTTTGTCGTAAATTTATAATGTTTCTCGAGATGTTCTATTTTATTTTTTTCTATCAAATACACCTCGTTTTCTAATCGGTTGTTTAGTTTTGAATATAATTTGTCATTTATTTTAGCCAAACGAGGTATCCATAAAACCAAAATAAACATAATAAACAACCCTAAAATCCCAACCCAAATTTCCAAAAACAAAAGCATAACGAGAGCTCCTACAATGGAAACCAAAGAGGTGATGAATATCGGTAAATGAAGTTCAAAAAAATCAACAAACTCACGAGAAAGAGCCACACGAGCCGCTACCGCAGAAGCATCATTGCCTTTATTTCTTTGATTAATAATCATAGGCACCGCCATTTCTGCATAAATTTTAGTAAAAACCCGAGTGTCCACACGCCTTCTGAGCATTCCTATTGTCCACATAACAAAAACGACAACAGCATAAGATAGCGCATGTAAAACATCTCCTTTAACTACTGCATTAATCGCAAATCCTGCAAAAAGAGGATATAAAATTGCCATCAAATTTTCCATTGCAACCAATAAAAAAGTTAAAAACAACTGTCTCTTATTTTTCTTTGCGATATCTTTTAAAATCTTCCACATACTAGAGTTAATTTTTATTTTTCTTCGCATCTTCCCAGAGTTCATCCATCTGTTCCAGACTCATTTCAGACAAAACCAAATTCCTCTCTTGAGCCAGTTTTTCCATCTCCTGAAAACGAGAAATAAATTTCAAATTAGTCTTTTCCAAAGCACTATCAGGATTTAGACCTATAATTCTGGTATAATTTATCAACGAAAAGAAAACATCGCCCAGCTCCATTTCTTTTTTCTCCTTATCGGTCTCTGCATGAAATTCTGACAGCTCCTCCTCCACTTTTTTCCACGCCTCCGCTTCGTTAGGAAAATCAAATCCCATGCCTCTCACTTTGTCTTGTATTCTATACGCCTTTATCATAGACGGAAGTCCTTTCGGAACGCCTGAAAGCACAGATTCATTCCCTTCTTTTAGTTTTAATTTTTCCCAATTTTGTTTCACCGTTTCTACATCCTCCGCTTTGGCATCTCCATAAATATGCGGATGGCGGTAAATCAGCTTTTCGCAAAGAGAATTGATAACATCCACAATATCAAACACCCCCTTCTCCGAGCCTATTTTCGCATAAAAAACCAAATGCAGCAGGACATCTCCCAGCTCTTTTTTGATTTCATCCATATCCTCTTCCAGCAGGGCATCAGACAGCTCATAGCTTTCTTCCAGCGTGAAATGCCGTAGGCTCTGCATTGTCTGCTTTCTATCCCAAGGGCATTTTTCCCTCAATTCATCCATGATATCTAATAACCTCCCAAAAGCTTCCTGTTTTTCTGTTTTTGTATGCATTTCTGTGAATTTTTTCCTCAAATTTAACTTAAAATTATAGACAAAAAAACCTTTATTCCGAAAAAATAGAATAAAGGCTTATTTATACTAATCAAACATCTACTGATGACTATTCTGCTGGCTGCTCTGCTTTTACAAAGCCGTTCGGAGTGATGTATCCTGCTTTTTGAAGGATGTTATACCACTGAGCCAGTTTTTTAATATCTGAATCATAAACCCTCTCAACATCATAGTTCGGAAGCACTTCCGCCATGAAACTTCTCAACTCCTCTGGAGAAGCCTTGTGAGAAATAGTAGCTTTGTAGTCTTCTTTTTTTGCTATATTTTCGAACACATCGAAAAGAGGAACCTCATTATCAAAGGTATACATAGATATGTTATCCAAAAGACTCACTTGGCTGGTGTTAGAAATACTTATTTTTTTCTGTGTAGTCACATCTTCTATAATAAACCCATTTCTCAGTTGAGAAATCAACTTAAACAACCCTGGTTTTCCAGAAATTGAAATAATTTTTTCTAATTGCATATTCTAAATTATTATTATATTTTCTATTCTTTAATTACTTCGGAAATCGCATTTTATAGCCTACATTTACATTTCCTTCGCTGATTTTATTAAGCTTTCCTTTGATTATTTTTTTCTTTAAAACGCTAAGTTTATCCGTGAACAAAATTCCCTCTATATGGTCGTATTCATGCTGGATAACTCTCGCTCTCATGTCAGAGAAAGTTTCTGTATGTTTAACGAAATTTTCATCCAAATATTCTATCAAAATCGTTTCTTTTCGCGAAACATCCTCGCGGACATCTGGTATACTGAGGCATCCTTCATTGAATTTCCATTCCTTTCCGCTTTCCTCTAATATTCTTGCATTGATAAAAACTTTCTTAAAATCCTTCAGCTTATCTGCAATATCCAAATAATCTTCATCCTCTGCCAATGGGCGGATATCAATCACAAAAAGCCTGATATCCAAGCCTATCTGCGGTGCTGCAAGACCTATTCCATGAGCGTCATACATTGTCTCAAACATATTGTCTATCAATGTTTTCAGCTCTGGATAGTCCGGCGTAATATCTTTACATTTCTTACGAAGAACAGGGTCTCCATAAGCTCTAATAGGTAAAATCATAGTTTTTGTTCTAAATATTGTTGTAAAATAAGCGTAGCGCTTACCTTATCTATCAATCCTTTTTCTTGTCTCTGCTTCTTATTTTTGCCGCTTTGGCTAATGAAATACGAAGCTATTTTAGAAGTAAATCTCTCATCAAACCGCACCACCGATACCTCTGGAAATTCATTCTTAAATTCTTCTATAAACTTCTGAATATCCTGCTCCACTTCGGACATATTTCCCTTCAAATCTGTAGGAAGCCCTATAACCACCTCATCTACAGTATTTTTCTCAAAATATTTTCTCAAAAACTCGATCAAAGCGGTAGTTTCCACAGTATCCAAACCACTGGCTATTATGCGTAAATCATCTGTTGCAGCCAGGCCACAACGCTTTTTACCAAAATCTACTGCCAGTATTTGTCCCATCGTGGCAAAAGTAATAAATATTTTTCAGATAATGGGAAATGAATGTAGGATTTAGGAAATCTTTGATGAAGATTTTTTCTAGTTTTCCAAATCGAAATAAAGATGATAATGATTAGAACATCTGGGATTAAATTGTTTATTGCAGTTCGGGCAAGAATCCGCATTCAGATATTCTCTGATACTCAGCACATTCCTACAATAGCCACACAAAATAGCCTTCTCATCCAGTTCTTTAGAAGACCAGCGTTTTGGTTCATGATCTTCACAGACATTATGACACAGATAACATGGATAAAAAGTCTCGCAACACTTGAATTTTATAGCAATTATGTCCAATTCGCTATGATAATGTTCACAGCGAGTTTCCTCATCTACAAGTAGTCCTTTTAGTTTTATCATTTGATTTACCTCAAAGAAAAAATCCAACTCTGAGAGTTGGATTTTATTTATATTATATTCCTCTTTTATATACAGCTACATAAAGATCTGGTTTACCATCTCTATTATGGTCAATATTTTTAGTAGTAAGAACTCTAATTTCACCATAAGTCACACTGATAAGATTCAGTTCTGATTTATTTCCATTATTACGAGTCATTGATATTTTTTTTGCAGCAGCATCATACTGATATGTTCCTAAAAACTCTCCTTTGTCAGAACATCTTCCATCACTACCTGTTTCATATTGATGCTCATTATAAGTATCATCATTTGCAAAATGATACCCATTATTAGTCTGACAACCTACTAATTCACCATAATCTAATATAGTATTTTTATCTCTTCCATCATAGATTACATATCCTGATTCTTTCCATGTTCCTACAACTTCTGATTTGAAATACTCAGCATTATATTCTGGCCCTCCATCTCTATAACATGCCGAAATAGTCAGCATACCAACAATAGATAATATTACTTTTTTCATAAAAAATGTTTTTTATTCAAGGCAAATATAATCATTTTTTTTCATTATACAAAACCTATTTGCCTTTTACATAATGATTTACATATTCCAAACATCATCAAACGCCCTATAAATTTAGGTTTTTGTGCGGTTTAATTATATTTACAAATTTCTAAATTATTTTTTGCGAATTCTTATTTATTAAATTAAGAACAAAAAAATCAAGTCAAAGAATTCTTCCCAAAAATCTTCTCCAAGAAAGTTTCCTCAGTGTATTCTTTCGGATTGACAACATTCAATTTCTTCAAACCTTCCTGCCCACTTTTATATAGATAAAGAGCATTTTTATCCCTGAAATAATATACATAATTCACCTTTACGGAAGATTTTCCATAGCCATCACAAGGAGAAACCACCTCTACAGAAGAACCCACAAACTCCATCGTCGCAAAATCTCCGATATTTTTTATTAACCTTTTCTCTATCAATATTTTATCATCAAAAGCAAAAGCCAGTTTCAAATCCTTAATCTTTGATTTATAAGAAGATATATTTTTCTTCGTTTTGCTCTCACGCTCCCAGTAAAACAGATTTTTACCATCCGCCCAAAACGCTAGCTGTCCTTGATACGAATAAAGCCCTTGATTTTTATAAAACACAAATTTCTCAAAATCAACATTCTGAAGGCTTGGATTTAATACTAATTTCGCATCACTATTCATTCCTAATCTAAGCTCATAGTTATTCTCTCCATCGCTATAAACATCCTCAAAAACCTGTTTCAGCTTTTCCTTATGTTTAACTTCCGAAACATCCAATTCATTTCGTAAGTTTAAATAAGCCCTGTCTTTATAAAAAAACAATTTACTCTCTGGCTTAAACTCTGCTTTACTAGCCACAAAATAAACATCGCCTATACCCTTAAGCGAAGCCAAGGAGTAAAACCAAATCCCTCCCTCGTTACCAAAATCAAGACAATATCCTAGCCATATCTGTCTCACTTTCAGGTTATTAAAATTACCATCAAAATCCTGCTTTCTAAATTGTGCCGTAACATCCGTAAAAATTGGGAAATTCACCAAATAGAAAGTATCTTCATCGTAAAGGAAAAACTTAGTTTCATCCTCTTTAAAAATTTGGGTAGTTTTAGGGTCTAAATCAGGGTAATCCTGCATTTTTTTCTGATCTACACGATAAGAATACACCTTTTTATCATCTTTCATAATGTAGAAATACCCATCATTCACCCTATATCCAGAAGCCAAAATAACAGGATTTACAGGAAATTCAGGAATGGGAACAAACTTAAACTCATTACTATAAATATTAAAATCTAAATAATGCCACACACCACTGATTAAGAACAAATTACCATCCATTACTTTGGTAACTTTCTTATTTTCAATAATTTTCGTGCTTTTATACTTTTCAAAAATAACCTCACTATCAGGAAAAACATAATAAAAATAAGCATCTGCAACTATCGTATAATCACCATTAATACTGACAAATCGTGCATCTTTTGGCGAAACTCCTTCCAATAGTTTTTTCCCATAAGAAACAACACTTATTCCATTAGGGTCTTTTATAATATTTACCAAAAACACCTTGCCATTTTCCACTTTTACACTAATTTCTCTCCTTGTATGGTAGCGGTAGCAGTCACTTGCCCTCACCTCATAAAACACTGAAAATAAAAACAATAGAACAAATCCTATTTTTAAAAATCTGGCTTTCATACTTTCACTTTATTTGAATTTATCTTGGCTAATTTAGTGTTTTTTAGGCTAAAAACTGATTTTTTATCTGAATTTATTTAATGATTTGAATTTGCTACTTTTGTAAAGTTTAAAATCAAAAAATGAAACAAATAGACGAAAAAAGTCTGCAAAAAGCCTTTCAACTCTTTGAAAGTGGAGATATAGAACGAATGGAAATAGGCACTACCAAAGGATTACAACAAATCCACAAATATATTTTTGGCGGATTGTATGATTTTGCAGGGAAAATTAGAGACAAAAATATTTCCAAAGGAAGTTTTCGTTTTGCCAATGCTCTCTATCTCAATGAAAGTCTCCCAAAAATAGAGCAGATGCCAGAAAACACCTTTGAGGAAATCATCGCTAAATATGTGGAAATGAACATCGCCCACCCATTCATGGAAGGAAATGGAAGAACCATGCGCATTTGGCTGAATTTAATTTTGAAAAAACACCTTAATAAAGTGATAAATTGGCAGTTTGTGGACAAAACCCTTTATTTACAAGCGATGGAGAGAAGTCCTATCAATGATTTGGAAATTCGTTTCCTTTTGAAAGAAAACCTCACCTCAGAGACCGAAAACAGAGAAATCATTTTCAAAGGTATTGAGCAATCCTACTATTATGAAGGATATAAGAAAGAGGAATAAGATAAATTCACTATTTTTGCCGATTATTTTTAAAAAATTTTTATATAAAATATGCTTTCAGTTCAGGGATTAGGATTACATCATTCAGGGAACTATTTGTTTCAAAATGTGAATTTTACGATTAAAAGAGAAGATAAAATAGGTTTAGTCGGAAAAAACGGCGCTGGGAAATCCACGCTCTTAAAGATGCTTTCGGGCGAAATCAGTTTCTACGAAGGAAATGTGATTCCCGAGGGAAACATCACCATTGGTTTCCTTAAACAAGATTTGGATTTTGTAAAGGGAAGAACCGTTTGGGAGGAGACCATGCAGGCTTTTGAGAAGATAAACGCCATGAAAGCAGAACTGGACGAGGTTAATCATCAGCTCGCTACTCGCACAGATTACGAGAGCCAAGCCTATCATGACCTCATCGAGAGAATGACGGAGCTAAACGACCTTCTGCACCACCATGATGCCTACAACCTAGAAGGAGATGTAGAAAAAGTACTGCTCGGGCTGGGCTTCAAGGCGGAGGATTTTAATAAAATCACTGATGAATTCTCTGGCGGCTGGCGAATGAGAATAGAATTAGCCAAACTTCTCCTTCAAAAAAATGATTTGATGCTGCTAGATGAGCCTACCAACCACCTCGATATGGAATCCATCATCTGGCTGGAAAACTTTTTGAAAGACTACCCTGGCGCTATTGTTCTCGTGAGCCACGACAAGCAGTTCATGACTGCGGTCTGCAACCGAACTTTTGACATCAATAATAAAAAAATTGACGATTATAAAGCCAACTACACCAAATACCTTGAACTAAACAAAGAACGAAGAGAAAAACTAGAGCAGGCGAAGAAAAACCAAGATGCTGAAATCAAACAAATGGAGGACAATATCAATCGCTTCCGTGCTTCGGCTACAAAGGCAAGTTTTGCTCAATCTTTGATTAAAAAATTAGAAAAAATAGAACGAATAGAAATAGACAATGAGGATGTTTCTAAATTCAATATTCGTTTCCAGCCGAGCGTCACGCCTGGGAAAGTCATCTTCGAAGCTGAAAATTTAGGAAAAGCCTATGGTGACAAGCAGGTTTTTGACCATGTGAATTTCTTCGTTCAAAGAGGAGAAAAAATCGCCCTTTTGGGACAAAACGGACAAGGGAAAACCACCCTCGCAAAGATACTTGCGGGCATAACCAAAGATTACACAGGGAGCTGGACACTTGGGCACAATGTGAACATTGGGTATTTTGCCCAAAACCAAGAAGAAGTCCTAGACCCTAATAAAACCGTTCTCCAAGAAGCCGAAGATGCCGCTACAGAAGAGACCCGCCCGCGCGTGAGAGACCTTCTGGGAAGCTTCCTTTTCCAGGGGGATTCCGTAAGCAAAAAGACCAAAGTGCTTTCTGGGGGAGAAAGAAACCGACTGGCGCTGTGCAAACTGCTCCTTCGCCCTTTTAATACGCTCATCATGGACGAGCCGACCAACCACTTGGATATCCAGTCCAAGGAAATTATCAAATTGGCGCTTCAGAACTTTGAGGGGACGCTCATCGTGATTTCTCACGACCGAGAATTCCTGCAAGGGCTCTGCGACAAAATTTTTGAATTCCGAGATGGACAGATGAAAGAATTTTTGGGTAATATTGATGAATATCTAGATTACCGCCAAAAAGAAAGCATCCGCGAAGTTTCCATAGAAAAAGCGAAACTAAGTGAAAAGCCCGAAATAAAAGAGAAATCCGAGCCTGTAAAAACTGAACCCGCAAAAAACACTTTCATCAGTAAAGAACAGAAAAACCTGCAAAATAAACTCAAAAAAGCAGAAGAGAAAATTGCGGATTATGAAGCAGAAATCGCTAGTCTAGAAGAGATTTTCAGTAAAACTAATCCTACCGATGAAGAACTGAAAAAATACAACCAACTGAAAGAAGAGCTGGCGGAAATTATGAAAGAATGGGAAGAAATCATGGGAAATTTGGAATAATTTTCTAAAAAACTTTTGATGAAAAAGGCGTTTGTTTTCATTTTAAAAACCATCGGCGTTCTGCTGGGGATAGTGGTTTTGTATATTGTTTTAGGGCTTCTGCTACCTTTGATAAAAGTTCCTGCCGAGGAAACCTCCGACCCGAAAACCATTCCTATGTATATTTATACCAATGGGATGCATACGGATTTGGTGGTTCCTATCAAAACGGAAATTATAGACTGGAGCCAGCAGATTCCTTTTGAAAACACCCTTTCCAAAAGAACTGATTTCACCTATGTGGGCATCGGCTGGGGAGACAAGGGATTTTATCTGGACACGCCCACTTGGGCTGATTTAAAGGTTTCCACAGCGATAAAAGCCGCTTTCTGGATGAGTGAATCTGCCATGCACTGCACTTTCTACGATAAAATGCAGGAAAATGATGACTGCAAGAAAATAATGCTGACCGAAAAGCAATACAGCGATTTGGTCAAATTCATCAAAAACCAGTTCAAACAAGATGAAAACGGAAATTTCATTTTAATAAAAACGGATGCCGTTTATGGAAAAAATGATGCCTTCTACGATGCCAAAGAAAGCTATAATTTCATGAAAACCTGTAACACTTGGGCGAATAACGGACTAAAAACCGCTGGACAAAAGGCAGCACTCTGGACGCCTTCCGATTTTGGGATTTTTTATCATTATAAATAAAAATATAATTTTATTTTTTATCTAATCGTAAAAGATTATATTTGCCGGCAATAAATACACTATAAATTATATGGAACCTACAAATTATCAAAACCCTACAGAATTTAACACGCCACCTAAAAACTGGTTAGTAGAATCTATTTTAGTTACTTTATTTTGCTGTTTACCACTTGGAATTGCTGGAATTATCAATGCTTCTAAAGTAGAAGGATTGTTCCTAGCAGGAGACATTGCAGGAGCTAACAAGGCTGCGGCTGATGCTAAAAAATGGACAATGTATGGTCTATTTGCTGGATTAGCTGTTATTGTATTATATTTCCTATTTATATTACTTGCTGTTATAAGTGGAATGGCATCTTAAAACTATTACTAAATGGATTGTAGGTCTTTTGTTTATTTTTATACTTATTTTAGTATACAAGACCTACAACCCATTAGATAGTGTATTTTTCCCAAAATGCCCATTCAAGGTGGCTACTGGGTATGATTGTGCAGGGTGTGGCTCACAGAGAGCTGTCCATCATTTATTAAACCTAAATATTGGCGAGGCTTTCAGAGAAAATATGCTTCTGGTAGTGTCTATTCCTTACATCATCACTGGATTTTTATTTAATATCTATAAAGACAAACAAAATCCTATTTTCCTAAAATGGCGAAGAAGACTCTTTGGTCTTCATGCCACTTACATTGTTTTATTTATTGTTGTTTCTTTTTGGATTCTTAGAAATATTCTCTAAACTTTATCTTTTTAGAATATATTCTCTCAGTTTTTCTTTGGTTGAACTATAAGTCATAGCATCCACCACTTTATAATAATTTTCTTGGTCTACGCAGTTGTCATAAGCTGTTTTTGCCAACTCTAAACGATTATCATCAAAGGAAAGCGCTTTCACCATTTGGACTATCTGCTGAGTGGTAAAATTCATTCCTTTTTGTGCGACATAGAAAGTTTCCATTTTATCTTTATCAAAAGACTTTCCTACATAACTTCTATAAAACTGTCCAAATTCCTCATTGCTCATCATTGGTTTATACCCACCGATATTTGGAAAAACTTGGATGCCATTGTCTTCAATATTTTCTTCACCAAAAAGATAAAGGTCATAGCCGTCAAAATCTAACATCAACCTAGTATTTTCCCTCAATTCCACCTGTGTCCTATACACCAAGATATTTCCTTTTTCATAGATTGACAACATCTGTATTCCTCTATTCAAATCAAAGAAGCGATACCTTCCTGTGGAATTTTCCATCATCTGCCCTCCTACTTCTACGCGAAATCGCCCTTCAGCGAAAACCCTAAGCCACAGCTGCGGCTGTCTGCCATCTCCATACATATTTCTATTACGGAAAATACCTCTATCAGTGGGATTTCTCCTACTTATATTTACTTCGTTTCTAAATTTCGTTACCCTAATATCTTGTGCATAAACAACCGAACATAAACCTAAAAAGGCTAATAATAAATATTTTTTCATTTCATCAAATTTGTTTTCAAAAATGAAAATTTAATGCCAAAAATTTCTGGCACTTTCATTTCATTATGTGATTTTTATCATTAAAAATAAAAAATGTATCTTTGCCGAAATTTTAAAAAACTTAATGAATTTATTTAGCGAGTCCAATTTAAGTCCTGAAATCATCAAGGCAGTTGGCGAATTGGGCTATGAAAGCCCTACGGAGATCCAAAAACAGACCATTCCTTTCATTTTATCGGACATCAGAGACCTTATTGCTCTGGCACAGACAGGAACGGGGAAAACAGCGGCGTTTTCTTTACCTATTTTGGATATGATAGATGATACCAGCCGTAAAATACAGCTTTTGGTATTGGCCCCAACGAGGGAATTGGCGTTACAAATTGCCAAAGACATTAAAAACTACACCAAATATTTGCCGAATGTGAAAACTACAGCAGTATATGGTGGAAGCAGCATCACAGACCAAATCCGAAATTTGAGAGAAAAACCTCAAATCATCGTGGGAACACCTGGGAGGGTTATTGATTTAATCAACAGAAAAGCTTTGGACTTCTCTCAAATCCATTGGCTAGTGCTGGATGAAGCGGATGAAATGCTGTCTATGGGCTTCAAGGATGATTTAGAAACTATACTTTCTGAAACTCCTGAAACCAAGCAAACACTACTATTTTCGGCTACGATGAATAAGGAAGTGGAGAGAATTTCTAAAAATTATCTTACCAATCCTCATCGTATTTCAGTAGGCTCTATCAACGCGGTTAAGAAAAACATAAAACACGAATATTATGTAGTAAACTACCGTCAGAAAAAAGAAGCCCTAAAAAGGCTGATAGATGCGAATCCAAATCAGTATTCTATCATTTTCTGCCGAACTAAAATGGAAACTCAGGATGTTGCTGATTTCCTAATGCAGAATGGCTACGCTGCTGATGCTCTTCATGGCGACCTCTCACAAGCGCAGAGAGACACGGTAATGAAGAAATTCAGACTGAAAAACATTGATATTCTGGTTGCTACGGATGTTGCTGCCAGAGGGCTTGATGTGAACAGCCTTACCCATGTAATCCACTACTCGCTTCCTGACGACCCAGAAGTTTTCGTACACAGAAGCGGACGAACAGGGCGTGCTGGGAAAGATGGCATCTCTATGGCTCTGATAAAACCAGAGGAAACCAGAAAGTTAAGCCAAATCAAAGGTCAAACTAAAATAGAAATTGTCGAAAAACAAATTCCAAAAGGAGAAGACATCATAAAAGCCCAAGTAGCGGGAGTTTTCGAGCAGCTTTTCACGGAACACGAGGATTTCTTTGACTTTGATGACAGCCTTATCCCAGACCTTTCTAATTTCTCTAAAGAAGAATTGGTACACCAATTACTTCAATTCCAGCTGAAAGACTTGGCTCTTTATTATCAAAACAATAATGATTTGACAGCTCAAAAACTAAAAGCAGAATCTGAAACCAGAGAAACCAGAGAAAGCAGAAGAGACAGACGAGGAAAAGACCGAGATAGAGATAAAGGCAGCAGAAAGTCTAGAAAAAATAATGAAAACATGGTGAGATTTTTCTTTAATTTAGGAAAAAGAGACAAATTAAAGAAAACTGATGTTCTGGACATCATCAACCAAGCTACCAAAAAATCTAAAAAACGAGCTGATATCGGAGATATAGAAGTTTTAGAAAAGTTTTCTTTCTTTGAGGTGGAAAAATCTTTTGAGAAAGATATCCTCAATAACATTGCCGCGATGAAATTCAAAGGAAAAGAAATGCGTGCAGAAGTAGCGAACTAAATAATTCCCTATAAATGTATTTTAGATTAGTGCATTTATAGGTTTTTTTATTTTGTAAAAGTAAAATTAAGTTTATATTTGTAACCGAAAAATTTATACATTAGAACTCATGGGAATTGGCAATATTTTTAAGGCATTTCAACCGAAAGACACAGTTTTTTTCACTTTATTCGAAAAAGTGGCAGCTAATCTAGTAGAAATGTCTGAGTATTTTCATAATGGAATTCAGAATTTTGATGCAAATGATGAATCTTTCTTAAAGAAAATTCACGATTTTGAACATCAAAATGATGATCTTACGCACCAAATTTACATGGAGCTGGGTAAGAATTTCATCACTCCTTTTGATAGAGAAGATATACAGTCTTTGGCAACATCTCTGGATGATGTAGCGGACTATATCTACGCTTCTACTAGATATATTTTTCTATTCAAAAGTCCTGAAACAAAGGCTTACCAAGAGTTTTCTCTTCTTATCCAAAAGGCATGTATAGAGATTCAGAATGCTATCATCAACCTTAAAGATTTTAAAGATTTGGAGGCTGTGAAAGAATCATGCATCAAAATCAATAGTATAGAAAACATTGCTGATGATGTGCAGAGTTCGGCTCTTATTAAGCTATTCGAGACCAATGACCCTATTACCATCATCAAAGTACAGCAGGTGCTAAACTACCTAGAAGAGGTAACTGACAAGGCGGAAGAAGTAGCTGGTGTAATGAGCAGCATCATCATCAAATACGCTTAATTTCTAACTCTAACTAAAAAATAAAGTATGGAACTTCCTGTACTTCTCATAGCAATCATTGGACTAGCCCTTGTTTTTGACTACATCAATGGGTTTCACGATGCGGCTAACTCCATTGCTACTATTGTTTCTACAAAGGTTCTCACGCCTTTTCAAGCAGTTTTGTGGGCGGCATTTTGGAATTTTGCAGCTTTCTTCATTGCGGCTTATATCACGCAGTCTTTTAACATTGGGAATACCATTGCTAAAACTGTGAGTGAAGATTTTATCAACCTTGAAGTTATTGTCTCTGGACTTATCGCGGCTATTGCGTGGAATTTATTGACTTGGTGGCTTGGTATTCCATCCTCTTCGTCACATACGCTTATTGGTGGGTTCCTTGGAGCAGCGCTGATGCATGCTCTTCATGAGAATTATGTTGAACTTAGAGATTTAAATAACAATTTTGATTTCAAAGCTTCATCTTTTGAACTTATAAAATTATCCTTTGAAAAGTTACTCACACAAGATGTAGTAAAGTATGACAAAGTCATCCCAATATTCTTATTTATTTTCCTAGCACCTTTCATAGGGATGTTTGTTTCTGTGATTATCACGCTTATCATCGTAAATATTTGCAAAAAATCAAACCCTCATAAAGCTGAAACAGCATTCAAAAGATTACAGCTGGTTTCTTCTGCCCTATTCAGTCTAGGACACGGGCTGAATGATGCTCAGAAAATCATGGGAATCATCGGTGCAGCGGTTATTTATCACTATGTAAGTATAGGAGACCCTGACTACATCAATGCTCCTGATAGATTTAAATACTTTACTGAACATTTCATGTGGGTTCCTTTGGCAGCGCATATTGCTATCGGTTTAGGAACCATGAGCGGAGGATGGAAAATCGTAAAAACGATGGGAACTAAAATCACGAAAGTAACCTCATTAGAAGGGGTAAGCGCAGAATCTGCTGGTGCTGTGACTCTTTTCATTACTGACCATCTAGGAGTTCCTGTTTCTACTACCCACACTATCACGGGCTCCATCATAGGTGTTGGTCTTACTAAAAGGATTTCTGCCGTAAGATGGGGTATTACTGTAAGTCTTCTATGGGCTTGGGTTCTGACAATTCCTATCAGTGCGATAGTAGCTGGAATTACCTACATCATCGTAAATATGTTCTAAAAATTTTCCCAAAAGATAAAAGAATTAAACCACCAATTTTTCTGATAAATTGGTGTTTTTTTTTGGCTTATTTTCATTTTAAAAATTTAAATTTGCTGAAAACAATTTCATCATGCATTTTGCTGAAAAATACATCAATTTAATTTCTGAAAGTATAGAAAAATACAAATTTGAAGAAGCTCCCTTTGAGCTGTATCAGCCCATCAACTACATCATAGCAAATGGAGGAAAACGCCTCCGCCCTATGCTTACCCTGATGGCAACAGATGCATTCGGGGGAGATATAAATACTGCTATAAAACCAGCTTTAGCAATAGAGTTTTTTCATAATTTCACACTGATTCATGATGATATAATGGATGATGCTCCTCTGAGAAGAGGGAAGCCTACCATTCATGCTTTAGAAGGTATCAACACGGGCATTCTCTCTGGCGATGCCCTGCTTATCAAATCTTATCAGTTTTTCGAGGATTTAGACCCTATTTTGTTCAAAAAATGCATTCATTTATTTTCCGATACAGGAGCGAAAATATGTGAGGGACAGCAAATGGACATGAATTTTGAAAAAAGAGATGATGTAATTTTTGATGAATATATCCAAATGATTACTTACAAAACTGGCGTTCTGAGTGCCGCTGCACTAAAAATAGGTGCTTTCATCGCTGAATGTCCAGAGCAGGATGCGGAGGCTCTCTATCAGTTTGGGATTCACCTTGGAATCGCATTTCAGATGATGGATGATTATCTGGATGTATTTGGAAATCAGGGAGATTTTGGAAAAAAACAGGCAGGTGATATTTGTGAAAATAAAAAGACCGTTTTATACCTCACTGCACTAGAAAAAGCGGATGAAAAACAAAAAAAGGAACTCCAAAACTGGTATTCCCAAAAAGACGAAAGCCAAGAGAAAATAGATGCTGTTTCTAAACTTTTCCTAGACACGAAAGCGGATGAAATCACATTAAAACTCGTGCAGGAACATCATGATAAAGCTCAAAAATACCTAAACCAGACTAGTCTAATTGCAGAGAAAAAGGAATCCTTCTTGGCTCTGGCGGATTATTTATTAAAAAGAAATATTTAAATCTTATCTATGAAATTTCGTACCGAGGTAGAAATTCCGATTTCTGAAAAAAAAATTCAAATTTCGGATTCTTTGTTTTCGATAGGATCTTGTTTTGCAACAGAAATCTCTGTAAAACTAACAGACAGCCAGTTCCAAACGCTGAACAACCCTTTTGGGACTCTTTTCAACCCTTGGGCTGTAAAAAACAGCATTGAAGAAATTTTTGAAAATAAAATTTACACAGAAAAAGATTTAGATTTTTATCAAGGTGAATACTTGAGTTTTAATCATCACACCTCATTTAGCTCTGATAATCAAGAAGAAACACTCAGAAAAATCAATAAAAAAATAAACCTTGCACACGAATTTCTAAAACGAAGCAACTGGGTGATTATCACCTACGGAACGGCTTTTGTTTATGAGCATTTATCAAAAAATATTTTTGTAGCAAACTGCCACAAAATTCCACAAACAAACTTTAATAAACGCCTTCTAACGGACGAAGAATTGGTAAATTCAATAACTGAAACTTGCCACATTCTAAAAAAAATCTGCCCAAAAGAGGCTCAGTTTCTTTTTACATTAAGCCCTGTCCGCCACACCAAAGATGGTTTTAGCGAAAATAATCTAAGTAAAGCCAAACTGCTCTGTGCAATTCATGAAGTTGTGGAACAGCACGAAAACTACCATTATATCCCTGTATATGAAATAGTTATGGATGACCTGCGCGATTACAGATTCTACAAGGAAGACCTCATCCATCCGAGCGAACAGGCCGTTCAATATATTTGGGAAAAATTTAAAAAGGCTTATTTTTCTGATGAAGCCGATAGATTTTCCAATGAAAACCTTAAAATAAAACAAGCTCTAGAGCATCGTCCAAAGGACAAAAACAGCGCTAAATACCAAGCTTTCTTAAAACAAATACAAGAAAAAATCATCCAGCAGCAGGAAAAAGTGGAACATAAGATTTTTACGGATAATCTGGATAATTTTCTTTAAATTTGCCCTGCTAAATGCAATAGCTTTTTTCATTTAAAAAAATCATGAAATTCTATGATTATTGCACCGCAAAAATAAATATATGAACAGCAAAAATACCTCTTTACTAAAATATTTTTCTTATTTCAGAAACATTGCGGGATGGCACATGTATGGCTATATTTTGGTAAACTTATTGGTGGGTTTATTGGATGGTTTGGGGCTTGCTATGTTCATTCCATTACTGGGCATTGCATCTGGAATAAACACTAATACAGGAGACGAAAACTCAGATGTTATAAATTTCATTGTCAATTTATTTGATTTCGTTGGTGTAAATGTAAATCTTGTAAATGCCTTGTTATTCATGGTTATCGTTTTCTCGATAAAGGGAGTTTTCTACTATCTGAGAAGTATCTATTTTATAAAAATAAGAGTAAAATCTGTAAGTTTGCTGAGGCTCAACTTGATAGAAAACCTTAATGAACTTTCTTATTCCGGATTTACAAAATTAGAAGCTGGGCGTATCCAAAACACAATGGTAGGTGAATTGGGAAAAGTAATCGGAGCGCTGATGAGTTTCTTCGTTTATTTACAGCATATTATTATGCTTGCCACCTACATTTTCCTTGCTTTTATTGCTAATTGGCAGTTTGCTATTTTGGTGGCGATTGGAGGTTCGTTGTCTAATTTATTTTATAAATACATCAACAGCTACACCAAGGAAAAAGCCACACTGCTTTCTAGTAAAGGAAATAGTTTCAATGCTGTTTTGATACAAATTCTTCATAATTTTAAATATTTAAAAGCCACAAACCACTATCGGTTATTTTCAAAAAAACTAGTGGATAACATAGGCGAACAAGAAAAAATCAATCTAGGTGTGGGCAAAATCTCATCCATTGGAGAAAGCCTCAGAGAGCCTTTTACGATTGTCATCATCACGGGAGTAATTATCGTACAGACATCTTATTTAGGGGAATCTTTTTCTTCCATTCTTTTGAGTTTGCTTCTGTTTTACAGAGCGTTAGGGCATTTGGTGAGTATGCAGAATTCTTGGAATACATTTTTATCCAATTCTTCTGGAATTGACTCTTTTGAGAATTTATTATCTGATTTTAAACATTATAAAGAACCTCTTCACTATCAAGAAAAGATTGAACACATTGATGACATCTGCATTAAAAATATCTCATTGTCATTCAGAGGAAAAAAAGCTATTGATAACATAAGTTTTTCTATAAAGAAAAATTCTTCCGTGGCTTTCGTCGGAGAAAGTGGAGCTGGAAAAACAACTCTTGCTAATATTATATCAGGGCTTCAGGCTCCTGATGATGGGGAAATAATCATTGAAGGAAAATCTCTATATAAAACTAATCTTAATTCTTTCCGAAATCATCTCGGCTACATCACACAAGAGGCTGTGATATTCAATGATTCTATCTTTAATAATATCACTTTTTGGCAAGGAAAATCTGAAGAAAACAAGGAAAAATTCAGACAAACTATTGAAAAAGTTTCTTTATCTGAATTTGTTAATGAACTTCCAGAAAAAGAAAACACCCAGCTTGGGAATAACGGAATCCTAATTTCTGGCGGGCAGAAACAAAGAATTTCTATCGCAAGGGAACTTTATAAAGATGCTGAACTGCTCATACTAGATGAGGCAACTTCTGCATTGGATACAGAAACCGAAAGACACATCAAAAACAACATAGATCTGCTACAAGGACAGACTACCCTTATCATCATTGCCCATAGGCTTTCTACGATAAAAAATGTGGATATGATTTATCTTTTGGATAAGGGTAAAATCATAGCTTCTGGTGATTTTGACAGCTTAGTAAAAAGCTCAGAAAAATTCAAAAAAATGGTGGAATTACAGGAATTGTAATACACCTCTACCCTCTTTCTACAACCAGTTTAATCTATATTTTTTGATTAGTTCTTGTTTATCCAATTGATTGGCTTCTATAATGTCATCAAAAAATGGTGATTTGTAGGCGTATTGGAAGAAAAGTCCACTATCCACGCCATCTCGCTGCCATGGCTTCACCTTCCCTACATAATGGTAAATATAGAACCAATGATTAGCCTTAATTCCTAATTTTTTCTTTAAACTTTCTAAAAGTAATCGATTAGGAGTAATTCTTATCGTGGCTGTATTATTATAAAAATTTGATATCAGTTTTACTCCTCCATTTCGTGAGAATACAGAGTTTAAGATGTCTTGGTCTTGCAGTTTCGGTTCTGGGATTTCTTTCAGCGCATCGAAAAGTTTTTGCTGAATGTCCATTTCCCGCATTTTCTTTAAATTGTAAAGCACCACTCCTGCATTGAAATACTCCTCTGGATTGGGCATTTTTAGAACTTCAGTAAAATAACTTACAGGATAATCTGGATTGTCTCCTTGTAAAACTTTATTTTTAATGTATGGACTACTGCTACAAATGGCTAATTTATCCTCAAAATCCATATCTATGTATGCAGAAATATCAGCATTTACTATCAAATCACTATCCAAATAGAGAATTCTGTCATAATTCATGAAAATCTCTGATAAATAAAAACGATAATAGGTGCTCACAGACATATAAGAATTGAGATAAAAACTACTTTTATCTATATTCCCAAGTTCATGAAATGTTATACTAAAATTTTTATGTGGTTTAAGCTGAGATATCACTTTTTGTTTGTTTTCTTCACTTATAAACTCTGTAAGAATATGTATTTCATAATGGACATTTCTATTTTGATTACTTAATATAGAAGTAATTACTACATCTGTGTATTTGAAATATTTATCATCACAAGTAAAAACAATAGGAAAAACACGCATATTATTATGTCTTTTGTGCAAATATAATAATTAAAAGCCTATGCGCCTAAATATGGGCTTTGTCAATATTAAATGAATTGTTAAATTTGCATAGCGAAAATTAACACAATGACCACTTCTCAACTTACATTTACGAGATTTATTGCGGCTTTTTTGTTATTTGTTTATCACTTTGGAGAAATAGAAAATAGTGAGCATCTTAACTTAGGAGTTAGTTATTTTTATGTATTGTCTGGCTTTGTGATGATTTTGGCTTATGGGAAAAAGGAACATATTTCTCCGAAAGAATATTATATAAATAGGCTTGCTAGGATATATCCACTGCACATAATGACATTGCTTCTTGCTATAGCTGCTAATATTTTCAAATACATAAATTATTTAGAATATGTAAAATTTGATATTCCTTCGATGCTTATGAATGCCTTATTAATTCATGCTTGGATACCACAAATAAGCCTTTCGTACAATGTCCCATCATGGTCTATATCTGTAGAAATGTTTTTTTACTTGTTGTTTCCTTTTATTTTCAATTATGTTATCAAAAAATGGAAGCTTAAATATATCGCGATATTCACATTGTCTTTTTGGCTGGTATGTCAGATAGGTATGAATATATTCTATTTTTCGGAATATTATGGAG
>CAUQSG010000020.1:0-25520 GCA_963520725.1 uncultured Flavobacteriaceae bacterium
AAAAGAAAACTAACCTCTGATAGATTGTTTTTTGTTTTGATGCTGTATTTGTTTTGGGCTTTATTAGGTTTATAACCATTATTTTCTAAAATAGATCCATATTTAGAATATAGAACCTCCATAATTGCTTTTCCCTTATCCATTTGACCTGATTTTTTGAATTTATTTACAAACGAATATTGACTATTAAAATTATCTAAATGCGCTGTATGTCGCTAAAATCATGCTTAGCTGAGATGTGTAATCCTCTATATATTCCATAGTAATTTCATCTCCATACTGCTCAAAACATTTCTTTCCCATCTCTACATCAAGGAGGTAAATATCCTTCTTTTTCAGCCAAGTTTCTTTGCTGATGGAGCATAATTCCATAAAGTTTTTCTCTTCTTGTAATTTACGAAAGGCTTTTAAATTGGTCAGTTCCCGCATACCGAGATACTTTGCTTTTGGTGCTTTTGTGGAAATATCGCTCAGATTATTCATTTCCCTAATGACAGCATCTTTTAAATAGCCTGCACTGGGCAATAAATTAGTAAGCCGATTGATATAATCATCAAAGAAACCTGTCCCTAACTCCCAGTTTTTTGCTAATGGAATCCCAACTGCTAACGGATTCCCTGTCCAGCCATCATCGTTATAGCGCGGCGGTGAAATGATTAGGTGTCCGCTTTGGCTTTCTTCCTTATGCTGGCTGATATAGACATACATATAGACAAGATTTTCGCTGTCTAATTCTTTCACCCATGAACGCATTCCGCGAAAATTCATAGGAACAGCCAAAAACCCTTGTTCTATGAGAAATTTCTCTAAATTTTTGATTTCACTTGAAAAACTTATTTTCATTTCATTTGAATTTAAATGATTTTTATTTGGTTTGAAAAAAAATCAGCATGGCAAATAGCATGATTTATCATCTCACGCTCTTGGATAAAATGCTCTTGAGCAGCTTGTTCTGCTAATATAGTATAAGAAAAACAGCATATAGCGATTTGGGTGTCACTGATGGGAATAGTAATATCCCAAAAATCAATTTCTAATATTTCACCATTTTCTTCAGATTGTTCGCGTTTAAAAGCGCATGGTAAACCATTTTCTAATGCGATGGTGCTAGATTCTGCTAGTTTTTGCTGTATTATTTGCTCGGTATTTTGTACCGAAAACAAAAGCATCTGCACTCGCAAAGTGGCAGAATCGGACGTGTCTTCATAGAATAGAGTAAAGTCTCCATCTTGCTCACTTATCCAGTTTTCAGGGATTTGAAACAGAATGATATTATTTAAATTGATAGTTTTCATGTCGTTTTCCTTTTTAGGAATTATAATTCAGATATTCTTTTATAAAACCTTCAAAGCTTTCCCAGTGTCTGCTAAACTCCTTATTTTCAATAAAATTTTGAATAGCATCAGCCTCCACAAAGAAAACTTCATCCGTATTTTTATCGTACAAAATATAGTCATCCAGCTCATCGTGTAGTAATGAGAAATAATTATCAGCCAAGCCAAGATTTTCTCTTAAAGCTTCCGTTTGGCTGCTTGGTAAGTCTTCCAAATCCATTGCTAAATCAACCAAATAGCCGATTTCTCCATAAATTTCATCACTGTATGTAGACCAAAATTCAACAAAGTCATGATTCACTTCATCAAATCCTAACTTTCGGAACATTTTGCGATATTTCTCCTGTTCTTCTAGCATTATTCTACCAAACTCCTCATCAAGATATTCTTTAAAACTATTATCCAGCATAATATGATTATTTTTTTATATTTTAATCAAAAATAAATCTTTCTAAAGCAAATATCCTAATTTATAATGATATTTCCATTAGAAAGATTGTCCCTATTAAACATATTTTCCTTTTGTCAATCTGAAAAAGTTATTTAATCCAATTTCTGAATGAATAGCTTTTCTGCAAATATATCAATATTCCCTCCATTGTCAATCAGTATAATTTCCCAGTGCTGATGTTTTTCTGTTTTCTCTTTGCACCAAATAGACTGGATATACAGGCTGTCACCAGAGTAGCAATGAGGGTTTATAGCCTGCTCTCCAGCTTGGATTTTTACATTAAAACTGCTCGTGTTATGAAAAATTAGCTGATGCCGCTCCAAATCAGCATTCAGTTTACTTACAGAAATCACCAAATCCTGTGGCTGTATGGGATTATCCGCATCAAAATTAAAATAGATGGAATGGATTTTCGCATCGGACAGATTGTTTATGAGCTCATTATTTTGTATATCAGTGAGTTTCATGAATTGTTTTTTTAGTTGGTCTGAAAACTGCAGAATTGTTTATTTTCGTTGTAGAATCCGTTGTTTAGCAGTTTGTTGGTAATCTTTCTTACCAAAAATTAAATCAAATGGACTAAATAGTTTGCATTCGTTTTTGGTAACCATGTTATCGTATTCAAACAAGCCTTGTACTCTTTCATCATTTAGTGATAACAAGTTTTTTTCTATTATCAATAAGGCTACCAATGCCGTATTGAAAAAACAGGAAGGAAACTTTTTAATATAATGCAGTAAATCAGGCGATAAGACTTCTGCGGCTTGAATAAATTTAAAATGGTTGGCTTGCAAATTCCTTAAAACATCATTAAAGATAGTAGTACCCATCTCTGGATATAGATGCCCAGTATTATCATTAGTCATTATTGGGAATCCATAATAGTAGTGTGAAAGTTGGAAGGAGTTTTGTGCAAAAAAAAGATTACGGAACTCTTTTGATTCGTCTTCTAACATCTTTAAAAAAGCATTACCCATCTCTTGCTCAAAAAAATCACCTACATCCCTGTTATAAGAAGCTAGTTGCAAATAAAATCCCTTATAATTTTGGGAATAGTCAAACCGCATTTCTGTATAGGAACTTTTGTTTATACCAAACTGTATTTTATTTTTAAATACTTTAGGGTGTAATTCGCTAGAATTATCAGCAATAAAAGCAATTAACTCTTTTAAGAATTCATCTTTGTTCATATAAGTAAAATAAGGGAGTAAAACTACAATCGATTTGTGGTTTGTAAAATATAATTTTGGAGTATTTCCATTGATATTGTTGGGAATAGGGTACTTTTTTCTCTATCCCATAAAATCCCAGTTTTGACATAGTTAGACAACTCTTCATGTATTTTATCTGCTGAACCAGCCATACCAAAAGAGCTATATTTGTAAATCTCTTGAAGATTATTTTGTTCATTAAGTTGTTCTATAACAATTTCATAATCAGTGCTTTTGTATATGTTTGTTCGTTTAACCAAAGAAACATATTGATTAACATCACCTCCATTTTGTAGTCTTTTCAAAAGATAATGAAATGGATGCAAATAGATGGTTTCTATTGCTCTGCTATTGGGTATGACAGAAGTAATCTCTTTTACAAAAAAGTCCTTAAATTTATGTGCAGCACAGCTTTTTGTGAATAAAATTTTTGTTTCATTTAAGTCTATTTTTATCTCTTCATTGAAATCAGAGAAAAATACATCAAAAAATTCAAAAAATGTATTTCCTCGATGCTGACAGATAGAGTATAAATCATCTGTAATCTTAATAAGATATACACTATCTATGGTATCAATAAAATCTTTCTTTAGTTTTAGCATATTGTTATCTTTTTGTAACCTGGTTGTTTAACATTAAGTATAGTGTTTGTTGGACTTATCTTTAATAGAAAAACTATCCCCATTGTTTAAAGAGGGAAGTTTTTTGGTTTTGATAAAGATATACTTTTTATTGAAAAAAATTATTGGTATCGCTTATGCTCTTTATGCTTTGAAAATCTCTTTATCAAAGGCATTATCCAAGATTTGTATTTCTCTACATCTAGGATTTGTGAGTCTGTATTGGCTTTGTAAGTTATCCAAATACTGAAAGGTAGGAATATAAAATTCGGCAGCCAAGCGGCGATATATGGGTCCATTTCACCCTTCCAAGCCATGTTTTCAGCAGAAATATTGAGAACGAAAAATATGATGAATATGATGATGGAAAGAAGAATTGGCATTCCTATTCCACCTTTTCTTACGATAGAACCGAGACTGGTTCCTATCAGCAGGAATAAAACACTCATCACCGAATACGCCAAAATCTGCTGCTGGTGCATTACTACTTTTGCATAAAGTTTGGCATGTGAGAGCATTTCTTCATTTTTTGTTTCAATGTTTTTCTGGATGAGGTCTATTTTCTCATGTGCATTGAAGAGTATTTCCAGCTTTTTTTCTTGGTTTATAGAATCTAAACTAAACGGCGTTTGAGTTTTTTTATCTTTATTTTTGTCTTTGTTTTTATCCAAAATTTCTATAAAAGAACTACTCTGAGAAACTAAATCTGAAGAAATTTCAGAGTATCTTTTTTGTTTTTCAGCTTTTACGATGTCCACAGTAGAGTTGAGCTGTGTATAGTTCTGGAACTCATAGCTGTCCGTGATTTTTTCGCTCTCGATAGCCTTGTCAAGAAGCTCACTGATGTCAAAATGAGACACCAAAGAATCAAACTTAATGGTCTGATTTTCTTGTCTGAAACGGTCTTGGTAGTTTGGCTTAGCGAGATTATCTTCAAAAATATATCCATCATAAAGCACCATTCTCAGATAGTTGCTCCCTTGTTTAGAAACTATTTTTCCTCTTTTAGCGATGATGGTTCTTTGGTCATCAAAACTACTGGCAGTCTTGTTGATGAAAACGCCCTCTATCAGTTCATCATTTTCTCCATAAAGTCTGTCGAATTTAATGGTTGTCCCAGGGAGTGAATTGATAAACTGCCCAGGTGTGAAATTCAGTGCCGGTTTTGAGGAAACGATGTTGTACAGCATATTTTTCGCTTTTCGCTGAAAATCAGGAATTACGAAGTTAGAAAACAAAAATAAAATAAAAGCCAGAACTAAACTCGTAAGAAACAAAGGTCTTATGATTCTGATCAAAGGAGCTCCAGCGGCTTTCATGGCAGCGAGTTCATAGCGCTCTCCGAACCCTCCGAAAGCCATGATGGAGGCGAGTAGTACAGTGAGCGGGAGAACCATCTTTATGACTCCCACACTCAGATAGTAGAAAAGTTTGGTCAGTTCCCATGTTGTCAGTCCTTTACCTCCAAGGTTAAACATCTGTATCCAGATGATATTCACCATGAAAATGAAGAATAAAATACTGAAAATGAATATGAAAGGACCTAAAAAGGTTTTTATAATGTATAAATCTAATTTTTTTAACATTATAACTCTGTGATTAGATAGTTTTTATAAAGGTTTTTATTAAAACTAAAAGTGGATGGTTCTACTTTTAAGTTTTCTTTATACTGACTGATGCTTATCGTTGTAATGTCGTTGTTATCAGCGTATTGTTCTATTTTTTCGATTTGTTTTTTTGCTTTATTGATGTGCAGGAAAACATGCTTGATGCCATTCTTTTTGGTAGGTGTGAGTTTTATAACCTCCAGATTGTTTTTATTCCCTGTATAGCTTATGTTGTAATCTTTCTTGTAAGAATCTAGATAATTGATAGGAGAGAGCATCGCCTCAGATCCGTTTGGTTTTGCGATGGTAACTTCCATGTCTTCAGCATTGATGTTGTATACTTTATTTCCATCAAATATCTGCTCATTACCCATTATTTTGAGTTTGTATTTATTCTTTGAAGCGTAGAAAATACCTGTTTGATTTTTAGAAACCTTGCCGTTGCTTCCCATTCCATATGAGAATTTGAAATACATTGTGCTTTTGGATTTATAATTGGCAGAGGTTTCGTCCAGTATGTTTTTGGCTTTGGTATCTACTTTTTGAGCAGCAGCCAGACTTACAATTCCTAAAGATAATATCAATAAAGTTTTTTTGAAAAAAGTCATAATTTTAGATTTAATGAAATTAATTATTTCTAAGGCTCTCCAAAAACTGTTCCAAATGCTGAATATCAGAAATCAGCACTTCTCTAGCCTTCGCTCCGTTGAAACTTCCTACTACTCCTGCATTTTCCAGTTGGTCCATAATTCGCCCTGCGCGGTTGTAGCCTAGTTTTAGCTGTCTTTGAAGCATAGAAGTAGAGCCTTGCTGTGTATTTACTACGATTCTGGCAGCCTCTTCAAACAAAGCATCCTTTTCATTTGCATCGAAATTTCCTGACCCAGAGCTTTCATTTTCGCCCACATATTCAGGGAGTTCGTAGGCATTTGGATAGCCTTTTTGCTCACCGATGAAAGTTACCACTTTTTCCACCTCAGGCGTGTCTATGAAGGCGCACTGTATTCTAATCATGTCATTTCCATTAGAATACAGCATGTCACCTTTTCCTATCAGCTGGTCAGCGCCTGTGCTGTCTAAGATGGTTCTAGAGTCTACATTAGACATAACTCGGAAAGCCACTCTGGCAGGGAAATTCGCTTTAATCATCCCTGTGATGACATTTACAGAAGGTCTCTGTGTAGCGATGATGAGGTGGATTCCTACGGCTCTTGCAAGCTGTGCTAGACGGGCGATAGGGTGTTCCACTTCCTTACCAGCGGTCATGATTAAGTCCGCAAATTCATCCACCACCAGCACGATGTATGGCAGGTAACGGTGTCCGTTTTCAGGGTTTAATTTTCTTTCCTTGAATTTTTTATTGTATTCTTTCAGGTTTCTACAAAAAGCTTCTTCCAAAAGCTTGTAGCGGTTATCCATTTCAATACAAAGCGAGTTTAATGTATTGATAACCTTTGAGTTGTCTGTTAATATAGCTTTGTCCGTGTCAGGGAGTTTAGCTAAATAGTGTCGTTCGATTTTGGAATAGATAGAAAGCTCCACTTTTTTAGGGTCTACCATCACAAATTTCAGTTCGCTAGGATGTTTTTTATAAAGCAGCGAAGTCAATATCGCATTGATACCCACGGACTTACCTTGTCCTGTAGCTCCTGCTATCAGTAGGTGAGGCATTTTGGAAAGGTCAGCCATGAAGATTTCATTGGATATGGTTTTTCCAAAGACTACGGGCAGATCCATGTCTGTGGAGTGGATGTTAGACGCTTGTAGAGCAGATCGCATAGAGACCATTGCTGGAGTCTGTCGCGGAACTTCTATTCCCACGGTTCCTTTCCCAGGTATAGGAGCTATTATCCTGATACCCAGTGCAGAAAGGCTTAGTGCGATGTCATCTTGAAGCCTTTTAATGGTGGCAATACGAGTTCCAGATTCAGGGACAATCTCGTAAAGTGTCACCGTAGGGCCTATGGTCGCTTTGATTTTAGAAACGCCAACATTGAAGTTTTTTAGAACTTCTACGATTTTGTTTTTGTTTTGTTCTAGTTCCTCTCTGTTTATGGTGATTTCTTCGTTGCCATAATCTTTTAGCAAATCAAGGCTCGGCATCTGGAAATTAGCCAAATCTAATCTTTGGTCATAGAGTCCATGTTTTTCTACTAATTCATCAGCTTTTTTGTCTGGGTCTGTGATGATGTTAGCAGCAGGCGAAGGCTCTATGGTAATCTCGATATCATCATCTTTTTTAGGTTCGTTATCAATGATGATTTCTGTATCAGTTTCGTTTTCAAGTTTTTTATTAGATGAAGATTCTTCCTTTTTTTCTAAAAACTCATCAAAAATTTACACGCTGATGGGTGAGGCATTTGTAGGTTCAGTTACTTCTGTTTCTACCTCTTCAGTGATAGGGGTTTCTTTTGCATTGTTTTCGATTACAGGTTCGGCAACAGAAACAGCATTGGTGTTTATGCTGCCTTCTTCATCTTCATCTTTTTCTTGTGTCCCTTGCATTTCTTTTATTTCCTCTTGGATATCATCTTTTATGGATTGGATTTTTTCTTTCACTGTAGAAACTTTATCAGTGATATTGCTCAAACTGATATTAAACTCCAAAATGAAATACAAGGCAAAACTTAAAATAATACAAGTCCAAAGCCCAAAACTCCCTATAATGCTGGAACCATAATCATAAATCTGATAGCCGAAAACACCGCTTAGAATACCATTTCCTTTAGTGACAGCTCCTATGAACACAGGCAGCCACGCCAAAAAGAAAAAACTATGGGAAATGGTTTTCCATGGTTTGAATAATTTGAAACCTAAAATCAAAGTCCCGAAAACAAAAAGCAGGAAAGCAACGATAAACGCAGAAATTCCCACGCTTTCAAATATAAATACATTTCCCAGCCAGTCGCCCATCTTACCAAAAATATTGGTGGTTTTGATTTCTTTGTCTAGAAAATTTCCTATCTGGCTTTGGTTTTCTTTCCAGTTCATCAGGTAAGAACCAAATGAAATAACAGAAATAATAGACAGAAATATAAGCGTGAAACCAAGCACTATTCTTGGTTTTCGGAATTTTTTTGTAGGTGTGGTATTATTTTTCATAAAAAGAATAAGTCGCAAATTTAATAATAAATTGTATAAAAATGAATAAAAAAAAGTAGCCAAGTTTATTTAACTTTGTGAAAAATTAATCTCATGGAATCCAAAAACAAATTCTTTTTAGAATCTTACAAATTAGAAATCATTAAATTCGGGAAATTTACTCTGAAAAGTGGAATAGAAAGCCCTTTTTATGTGGATTTGCGTCCGTTGGCATCAGATCCGAAAATTTTGAAAAAACTAGCAGAGCATCTTTTAGAAATTTTACCGAAGGATAATAAACTGGATTTGATTTGCGGAGTTCCTTATGCGGCACTTCCGATGGCGACTGTGATGTCTCTTTTGTCCGAGATTCCATTGATAATGAAGCGAAAAGAAGCCAAAGGCTATGGAACTAAAAAGTTGATAGAAGGCATCTATAAACAAGGGCAATCTTGCCTCTTGGTGGAGGATGTGATTACATCTGGAAAATCTCTCTTGGAGACCATAGCAGAGGTGGAAAAAGAAGGGCTGAAAGTATCTGATATAGTGGTGGTTTTGGATAGACAGCAGGGCGGAAAGGAGCTTTTAGAACAGAAGGGCTACAGAGTTCATACATTATTCACCATTACAGAAGTGGTGAAAATCTTACATGAAGCAGGAGAAATAGATGATGAGCAGGTTGCAAAAATCCATGATTTTTTGGCGGGAAAACAAGTGAAATTTGAGGAAGAAAAAAGACTTTCTTATGAGCAGAAATTAGAAGTAGTAAAGCATCCCACAGCAAAAAAACTTTTGCAGACAGCAATCAATAAAAAATCTAATCTGATAGTTTCTGCTGATGTGGTGACTACCAGTGAGTTGCTGAATTTAGCGGAGAAAGTAGGGCAGCAGATAGTGGCTCTGAAAACACACATAGATATTATAAAAGATTTTGACCATGATAAGACCATTCTTCCGCTGGTAGATTTAGCGAGGAAGCATAATTTTCTATTGATGGAGGATAGAAAATTTGCGGATATAGGCAGTACACAGGAGTTGCAATTCTCAAAAGGTGTTTATCAAATCTCAAAATGGGCGGATATGGTAACATCACATCTCATAGCAGGGGAAAAATCTTTGGAATGTTTTAAAAATGTGGGCGTTATAGCGATTTTGGGAATGTCTTGTGAGGGGACACTTACAGATGCTCATTACCAAGAGGAAGGGCTTAAAATCGTTGAAGAACAGACTAATATAATGGGCTGCGTGGCTCAGAGAAAAATAAATAAAGAAATGCTGCTTTTTACTCCAGGTGTCAGTTTAGAACAGGCTGACGATGATAAAGGGCAGCAGTACAATACGCCAGACCATGTTTTCCATAATCTGCATACGGATTTTATCATCGTGGGGCGTGGAATTTATCTAGCAGAAGATGCCGAAAAATCATCAAAAAATTACAGAGAAATAGGCTGGGAGGCTTATGAAAAATCTTTAAAATAAAAATTAAAAATGTTACCTTTGCAAGGTGCAGATTTTACAAGACCATTTAAATGAACTGGAATTTCCTAAATTATTGGAGGAAATCACGCCCTATGCGTACTCGCCGAGAGTAGCCGAAAAAATATCAAACATAAAGCCGCTTCCACAAAAAGAAGCGGAATTTTTGCTGAAAAAAACTTTGGAATTTTTGTCTTCCTATGAGAGTGAAAATTACATTCCCTTTGATGAGTATGAAGATATAGAAGAGCCTCTGAAACTGATGCTTATAGAAAATTTTAGGTTAGAAGCGTCGGCTTTTTTGAGAATCAGAAAAATTACTGAGCAAATAGGAAAATTGCAATCGTTTTTCCCGAAATTCTCTGAAAATTTCCCAAATTTAGAGGAGGAAATTAAAGGGCTGGAATTTAGAAAAGAGATTATAGATAAAATTTCAGCGGTTTTCAATCGTTTTGGAGAAGTTAAAAACGAGGCATCGCCACTTTTGAAGGAAATTCGTGAAAGCATTTCTATTGCTAAAAAAAATATTCAAGAAAACTTTAATAAATCCCTGAATCACTACGCCCAGCAGGATTTCCTTGATGAAATCCGCGAAAGTACGATAGAAGACCAAAGGGTTTTGGCAGTGAAATCAGGCTTTAAAAAACGAGTTTCGGGGCGTGTTTTAGGAGTTTCCAAAACAGGTTCTATCACATATATCCAGCCTGACAGCGTTGTAAGACACTATCACCAGCTCCGCGAAAGTGAAGAGGAGCAGAAAAAGGAAGTGGATAGGATTTTGAGGAAACTGACATCAGAAATTGCTGAATTTCATTCTCAATTATCAGATTATCAGGAATATATCTATAACCTTGATATCACGAGGGCAAAAGCAAAATTTGCTGAAAAAATTAATGGGGTTTTACCTAAAATCAATACTCATAAAACGCTGAAACTTATTGATGCCTATCATCCGCTTCTTTGGCTGAGAAATACGCAGGAAAACAAAGCGATTTTTCCTCAGACGCTGGAGCTTTCGGAGAAAAATAGAATCATCTGTATTTCAGGGCCTAATGCAGGTGGTAAGTCCATCACTCTGAAGACTTTAGGACTACTTCAGCTGATGATTCAGTCAGGAATTTTGGTGCCTGTTCATCCCCGTTCAGAAATGTTTTTCTTTGATAAACTGATGACGGATATAGGTGATAATCAGTCCATTGAGAATCATCTTTCTACATATTCATCAAGGCTGAAAAAAATGAGCCGAATAGTGCGGGAAGCAGATGCAAACACATTATTGCTGATTGATGAATTTGGGACGGGGTCAGACCCTGAGCTTGGTGGAGCGCTGGCGGAGGCATTTTTGGAATTCTTTTATGAAAAAGAGAGTTTTGCAGTGATTACGACCCATTATACCAATATAAAACTGGTAGTGGAGCAGCTTCCTCACGCCCAAAATGCAGCGATGCTCTTTGATGAGGAAACGCTGGAACCGATGTATAAACTGGAAGTCGGTCAGGCGGGAAGTTCCTTTACTTTTGAGGTTGCCGAGAAGAATAATATCCCAAGATTTATCATCCATTCCGCGAAGAAAAAAATAGAAAGAGATGTGGTGAATTTGGATAAAACGATTGTCAAACTTCAGCAGGAGAAATTTGAGGTTGAAAAACTAAAATCTGACCTTACCGAAAAACGAGAAATTACCCAAAACAAACGAGATAATCTCCAAAAACTAAACGAACAGCTTCAGCAGAAACTATATAATTTTCAGAAGCTCTATGAGGAGGAACATAGAAAATTACAATTTGGGACAAGGATACAGAGTTTCATAGATGATTATGCAAAAGGGAAGTCCCGAAAGGATATTGTGAAAGAATTTATCAAAATTCTGGAACAAGAGAAATTTAGGAAAAACCAAAATACAGAGAAAATAGAAGCTGAAAAACTGAAAGTGGTAAAACGAAAAGTAACACAGGAGCTGAAAAAAGAATCTGTGATACAGACCATAACAGAAACTCAGGAAAAAATCCAAGAAAGAGAAAGAAAGGAAAGAGCCCTTTGGCTGAAAGTGGGACAGCGAGTCAGAATCATAGGAAGCACAAGCATAGGAACGATAGAAAAGATAGATTCTAAAACCAATAAAGCCACGATAAACTATGGTCTTTTTAAGACACAGATAAGCACGTATGAATTGGAAAGAGTGTGATTTATTCGTTTGATAATTAGGTTTTTATCGAGCGATAGGTTTCCTTGTAGACACTTTGTAGACACTTGATTTTTTCTTTGAAAGAATGAAAACCATAGATTTGTATCAATAAAAAAATATCAGCATTTAGTCATGACTTGGACAGAGATTTTAGCTCCAATAAAAAATACAGAATATTTTACCACACTTTGGGAAAAAGTAAAAGAGGAATATCAAACAACGAAATGTTTTCCTCCTAAAAATCAGATTTTTAGAGCAATAGAGCTTACACCTTTTGAAGAGGTTAAAGTCGTGATTATTGGGCAAGACCCATATCATAATGATAATCAGGCTAATGGGCTTTGTTTTTCGGTTTCGGATAAAGTTAAAGCACCGCCATCGCTTAAAAATATTTTTAAGGAGCTGGAAGATGATTTAGGAATAAAGAAAACTTCTAACGAGCTGGAAATGTGGGCAAAACAAGGAGTTTTACTTCTTAATGCTACGCTGACAGTACGGGCTCATGAGGCGAACTCGCATAAGGATTTGGGGTGGGAGCAGTTTACAGATTTCATCATCAAAGAGATTTCGGATAAAAAGGAGAATGTGGTTTTTGTGCTATGGGGCGCTTTTGCACAGAAAAAAGCAGGATTGATAGATGCCAGCAAGCACTTTATCATTCAGTCTGCCCACCCATCGCCATTTTCCGTGCATAAAGGCTTTTTTGGAAGCCATCCTTTTTCTAAAATCAACCAATTTTTGGAGGAAAAAGGCAAAGAACCGATAAACTGGTAAATTATTTAAAAGTAAAACATTGAAAATTAGATAAATAAAAAATAACATTATGACAGAACAGCAGATTTTAAAGAAAATAGATGCTTGGGATGAGCAGGATAAAATTCAGGCGATTGTAGATTTTGTGGAAGGGCTTCCTGTGGAGCAGAGAACTACGCAGGTTTTGAGTGAGCTGGCTCGTGCTTATAACAATCTCTATTGGCTTGACCAAACAGAAGAAAACAAAAACCACCTAAGAAAGGCAATAGAGGTGTTCAAATATCTAGAAGATGAACTTTCTGAAGAGGCAGCATGGAACTATCGTATCGGTTATTCTTATTTCTTTTTGGATGATAAAATCAATGCTAGAAAGCACTTCGAGAAACATGAAGAACTAGGCGGATGTAACAATGCATATGAATTCCTTAATTGGCTGAATATCGCTGAGAAAAAAGGTATTCCTACATATGATGTATATACAGGAGGAAAAGGTGAAGTGGAATATGATTTAGAAGTTTTTGTAGACCTTCTAAAAGAAAAAGCGCCTAAAATGGCTGAAAAACTAGGAAATCCTGCAACAGAAGCAGAAATATCTGCGCTGGAACAGAGACTAGGTTTTGAGCTTCCAGAATCTTTCAAACAGCTGCATAGAACTTTCAGCGGACAGAAAGAAGATGTGCCGTTTTTTGCAGTGGGAGAAGGGCAGAGTTTTGTAGGAATCAATGAAGTAGAGCAGGTTCAGGAAGAAATTATTTCTTACTTGAAAAAACATTACGGAGAAAACTGGGCAGACCTAAAACTTCCAGAGGAGAATTTTGAGGATGATTATCTTGTTAAAAAT
Source organism: uncultured Flavobacteriaceae bacterium (assembly GCA_963520725.1). Classification (GTDB taxonomy): domain Bacteria; phylum Bacteroidota; class Bacteroidia; order Flavobacteriales; family Weeksellaceae; genus JABCPE02. Next base: position 13,560 of record CAUQSG010000020.1, read on the forward strand.
ACACTTTATACCCGCAAATGGATTCCTATTTTGAAAGGGGATGGCCTTATCTGTATGGATTTAGACCCTGTGGAGGAAGATGGGCTTGCAGGGCAGATTATCATGGTTTCCCTTGCAGAAAATATAGAGGACTACTATTTGGGACACCTTCAGTTCAGAATGAGAGCTTGGGTAGATTATATGAATGATTCTATTTCATCTGGACGATTGAGCTATGATGAAGAGGAAGATATCATGAAATTTGAAGGAAGAGATTCTGGACTTCCAGCTTATTATGATGAGGAAGACAGAACGGCTTTGGAGAAATATATCGCAAAGGAATTTGGAGAGTTTAATGATGTATTCCATGAGCTGGAATCTCCTGATATTCACTGTGATGTGTATATTATAGAGCCTACACCAGAGGCTAACTATTACACGCTGGTAACGGGTGGAATGGGTGCTTATATGATGAATGTTCCAGCGGACTATCCATATACGCCATACATGGAGCTGGCAATCAACCTGCCGCCAACTTGGAATGTAAGAAGCGAAGAAGAGAAAGATTATTGGCCTATTCGTTGGCTGAAAATGTTGGCCCGTCTGCCTATCAATCACAATACTTATTTAGGAAACGGACACACTATCCCATCTAATGAGGCTTTTGAAGGAACTAATTTCAAAGGTGTGATTCTCGTAGCGGCTCAGTCTAATGAGAAAAACGAGGATGGAGAGAACCTTCCAGCTATTGTGGAGCTTCCAAGCGAAAGAAGAGTTGAGTTTTTCTATATCCAGCCGTTGTATGAGGAGGAAATGGATTTCAAATTAGACCAAGGAACAGATGCTTTGTTTGATAAATTTATAGAGCAGGATGTACCATATCCGCCAGTAGTGGATGTAAACAGAGTAAATGTCTGTGAAGGCTATGCACCAGCAGAAAACCCAAATCTTTTGGATAATGTGGCATGGGCGTTCAATGATAAAATTTATGAATCTTTACAGAATTTCTGGATGGCTGTCTATGATTACAACCAAGATATAGACAATAATCTGGATGATTACGCACCGCATTCTACAATTTTCAACTCTAAAAAAGTGAAAGTAATGTATGAGGCCTATATCAAGGATGAAAAATCGCTTTGGAAGTATGAAAAACTTCTCAATCCAGATACTTTCGATGGTGAGCCTGAAGATGATGGATTGTATTATGCTGAAATCATGGCAGAATGCGAAGCTTATGAAGATCATTTCGGAGCAATAGAACTATTGCAATGGATTCATAATTCATTGGCTAATAAAGAATTAGGAGACCATATATTCTTTGAAGGCTTCAGTATCGAAGGCTATGAGGAAGATGGGACACCTGTAATTAGCTTATACTTAGGAAGTTAATAATCAGTAATTGATAAAGAAAATCCCTTTGAATTTTCATCAAAGGGATTTTTTATTGATAAATTTAAGCAAAGTCAATATCTATATCAGAAATATTGTTTTTAAGTAAGTCTATTGTAGCGTTATCAAATGGACGCTTACAATCTAACACGATTAAATATTCTAGGCTTTTAATATTAGCCAGTTCATTCACATTTTTAAGGTTAAAACAGGAAACTAAGTCTAAATAGCTTAAAGAGGGCAAATGAGTAAATAACTCACAATCTACTTCAGCCTTTTTGATTCCATTCAAAGCAATGTACCTCACATTTTTAAATTCTTTCAATTTCGAAATTGAAAAATTCTGCCCTGAAAATCCAACAAGACTAATTGATTCCAATAAATCAGAGCTTATATTTTCTAATATATTCAATGATTTACCATGATGAAAACTGGCATGAATTAGTTTATTAAAATTTTTAATTTCATCAAGTTGCTTAATATTTTTATACTTTGAGATATTGCACTCTAAGTAACTGATATTAGGAAAATTATTTGCCTTAAGCCCGAATAAACCATTGATTTCACATCTTGATATAAATGCTGAAAGATTGGGCATTTCCAGACTCGCTGGTATTTCAAATTTTTCATCATCCCATTCTCTTGGAATGAAAAAATATAATGTTTCTAATGTAAGCGCAGAATTTTTTATGGTATTTTCTAATTTAGAAAAACAAACATATGGAAAAGCCAAAACTTTCAAATTACCAAGCGTATTTATCCAATCTGGCAAGTCGGATATATCATACTCACCAGATTCTGGCTCCTCAATAATCAATGCTTGAATTTTTGACAACTCTTCTGAAGAAGGCGTTTTATCCCATGTCAGAAATTTAATATTTTCAAACCTGTCATAGTCATCCTGTAAAGTCTCAAGCTCATCATCATCTGCCGCTAAGATATAAGTGGTCAGATGTGGCTTTATCCACTGACTTAATTCAATATTTTTAAAAATAAACATACTCATATTTTTTTTTACTCATTTTTTAAAACAATTCTTTTGGGATTTTGCAGACTGGGATAGGGTTTATTTTGTGCTGGGTAGCCCTATTTAGGCGGTCGTATATCATAAAAACTTCTTTTTCTCTGCCAGAGAAATCCTCTGCGGAATGGTCTTGGTGGACGCTCATAGCCCATTCCAGCTCTGGGTAGGTGGCGCCTATCTGCTGTTCATCGGTTCGTTCCGTGTCCCAGAGACCATCAGTGGGAGCTGCTTTTTGGATGCTCTCTGGGATGTTCAGCTCTTTGGCTAGTTCATAGACTTGGGTTTTGGTTAAATCTCCAATCGGTGAAATATCCACGCCGCCATCTCCGTATTTTGTGAAAAAACCGATGCCGAAATCTTCTATTTTATTGCCTGTTCCTGTGACCAAAAGATTATGAATCTGCCCAAAATAGTATAGTGTAAGCATTCTGAGCCGAGAGCGGGAATTGGCAAGGGAAAGCTCTCTATTCTGCGTAGTGGAGCTTTTGCTGATTACACTTTTTTCAAAAACATCAAAGGTTTCTGTCAAATCTATTTCTAAACTTTCCACATTTCCGAAATTGTTTTTCAGAAAGGAAATCTGCTCCTGCGCCCGCTGCACTTGGTCTTTATTTTGGCGTATGGGAAGTTCTATGACTAGGGTTTTCAGCCCTGTTTTAGCAGCAAGGGTAGAAACCACTGCCGAGTCTATTCCGCCAGAAATCCCGATAACGAAGCCGTTCATTTTGGCAGTTTCTGCATAATTTTTTAGCCAATTTATAATATGTTCTGTTACTTTTTGTGTCTGCATTTTATATCTAAAAATTTTCTATTTTTGCGAATTAAAAATTGGAGTTAAAGATAAATAAATTTTAAATAAAATGAAAAAATCAAGAAATATTCATTGGATATTATTTTTGTCATTGTGTTTGGTCGTTTTTTCTTGTAACAAAAACCAAGAAGAACTATGGAAAATAGAAGTGAAAAACACAGAAAAAGTAGAAATTTTTGACATTTCTGGTGAGTTTTTTGACCCAAAAGTTTCTTTAAAGGAGTTTAAAGAAAAATATCCGATGTTTCAGGGCTCTATTCCTGATGCAGAATATGAAGCCAGAAGAAAAGACACTGCGGAAATCCGTGTGTATCAGGAGGCTGTGAAGGGAATAGATAAAACAAAACTGAAAAACGAGTTGTCAGAAATGTTTTCACGAGTGAAGCATTATTTCCCAGCTTTCAAAACGCCTAAGATTTATCTTTATTCCTCGTTTTTGGATAGAGAAAGCGTGATAGATCCTATTTTTTTCAGAACGGACGAAGGGATGCTTTTCGTGGATATTTCTGCATTCATGGGAGAGAAAAGCAAAAACTACCAAGGGCTGGATGAGTATCATAAAAAAATCATGAATCCAGAGAATTTGGTGCCGAGAATTACTGAAATTGTAGCCGAAACTTTCTTGATTTCTAATCCTCAAGAAAATAAATTTATAGACCAAATCATTTTAGAAGGAAAAATCAAAACGCTGCAAGATGCCTTCCTTCCGAATACTCCAGATTATCTGAAAATGAATTATTCCCAGACTCAGGAGGAATGGGCAGAGGCTAATGAAGCTAATATTTGGAACTATTTTGTGGAAAATAATATGGTGTTTAGTGATGACCCGAAACTCTATGAGCGTTTCCTTTCAGTGGCGCCGTTTTCTAAATTCTATACCGAAATAGACCAAAAATCCTCGCCTCGTGTGGGTAGTTTCATCGGCTGGAGAATCTGTAAGGCTTTTTATTCCCAAAAACCAGAAACCAAATTATCAGACTTTCTAAGGATGAACGCTACGGAAATTTTTAACCAAAGTAACTACAAACCAGAATAATGGAAAAACTGCTGGAAGTCCTAAAGCAAGGTGGAATCATTCTTTATCCTACGGATACCATCTGGGGGCTGGGGTGTGATGCTGCCAATCCTGAAGCCATACAAAAACTGTTTTCCCTGAAAAAAAGAGAACAAGGAAAATCAGCGATTATTCTGGTGGAAAACGAACAAAGACTGCAGAAAATAGTAGAGGTGCCAGCCATGGCATGGGAAATCATAGATTTGAGCGAAAAGCCTGTTACCATCGTTTATGACAACCCAAAAGGGCTTCCCAAAGAACTTTTGGCAGAAGATGGAAGCATAGGAATTCGTTTGGTGAAGGATGATTTTTGTAAGAAGTTGATTTCCAAGCTCAATAGTCCCATTGTTTCTACTTCGGCTAATTTCAGCGGAGAAAAAAGTCCGATGAGTTTTTCTGAAATTTCGCAAGAGATTAAAAACCAAGTAGATGCCATAGCAGAAGAACGCCAAGACCAGAGAGCAGAATGGGAAGGCTCATCGGTGATTAGGATTTGGGAAGATGGAAGAATAAAAGTCATCAGAGAGTGATAGATTTTAAATAAAAAAATCCTATTTTTGTAGAAATAAAAATTCTATTTTGAAATTAAATAAAATCACTTTAGCTCTTTTTCTGAACCAAAATAATGGAATAGAGTTTTGTGCTGAAAATATACCAGCCGGCCAGCCTTGGGGTTTGTCGGCTTTTTTATATCTGAATTTTAACTTTTAATAAAAAAATAAACTATGAATAACACTTACAAATCCGCAGGAGTAGACAAAGAAGAAGGCTACAAAACCGTAGACAAGATAAAGTCTGCTGTAGCCGAAACTCACAATAAAAATGTACTGAACAATCTTGGAAGTTTTGGGGCGTTTTATGCCATTGGAGAATATAAAAATCCAGTTTTAGTGAGTGGAACGGATGGCGTGGGAACGAAACTGAAAATCGCTTTGGATACCAAAAAGTATGATTCCATCGGGATTGACTGTTTTGCGATGTGTGCCAATGATATTCTCTGCCATGGTGCGAAACCTCTATTTTTCTTGGATTATCTTGCTTGTGGAAAATTGGATTCTAATGTAGCCTCAGAAATCGTTTTAGGAATGGTAAAAGCCTGTAAAGACAATGAGTGCGCCCTTATCGGTGGGGAAACAGCGGAAATGCCAGGGATGTATCAGGTGGGTGACTATGATGTGGCTGGTTTCTGTGTGGGAATCGTGGAAAGAGATGAAATTATTGATGGTTCAAAAATCAAAAAAGGAGATAAAATCATCGCTATTCCGAGTTCTGGTTTTCATTCCAATGGATTTTCTTTGGTGAGAAAAGTGTTCCCTGATTTTGAGGAAGAATTTGAAGAAAAACCACTTTATGAAACCCTCCTTGAGCCGACAAGGCTTTATTATCAGCCTATTCATCAGCTTTTGAAGGTGGTGAGTCTGAGTGGAATAGCGCATATCACGGGCGGCGGACTGATAGAGAATGTTCCGAGAATCATTCCGAATGGGCTTTGTGCTGCTATTCAAACGGAAAAAATCCGTATTCCGAGCATTATGCTTGAACTTGAAAAACGAGGAAATGTAGACCGAATGGAGATGTTCGGGACTTTCAATATGGGCGTGGGAATGGTAGTTGTCGTAGATGAAAAGGATGCAGAAAAAGTGCTTTCTACGCTGAAAGATGCCTACGAAATCGGAGAAATTACCGAAAACGAAGAGAAAATCAATTTAATATAAAATTCATTTTCATGGTTTTAGAAAAGGAAATCAAATTCATTTTAACCCTTGATGCTCTGAAAAATGTGCAGCGCAGGAATTTTAACCACGATGACCAAAGGAGAGAAAACTCGGCGGAGCACAGCTGGCAGATTATTGTTTTGGCTCAGATACTTTTCCCTTATGCCAAAAATAAGGAGAAAATAGACCTTCTGCGAGTGATTAAAATGCTGTCCATTCATGATGTAGTGGAGATAGATGCGGGCGATACTTTTATCTTTGATGAAAAAGCGATGGTTGGCAAATACGAAAGGGAACTTGCCTCTGCAGAGAGAATTTTCGGTATCCTTGAAGAGCCGATGAGTAGTGAGTTTCTTGGTCTGTGGAAAGAATTTGAAGCGGAGGAAACACCTGATGCTGTTTTTGCCTGTGCCATAGACCGAATAATGCCTTTTCTGCTCAATGTGCATTCCTCTGGCAGAAGCTGGACAGAGGCAGGAATTACAGAAAACCAAGCTAGAAAAATCATAGAACACGCCGTAAAACTCGCATCAGATGAACTGGGAGAAGTGTTTGAAATCCTAATAAATAAAGCATTGAATGAAGAAAAACTGAGAAAAAATTAATTTGATACTAATGAAAAATTTTAAAATGAAAAAAATAACTGTTCTTGTTTTAGCATTTTTATTTTTGGGTAATATTCTAAATGCCCAAAAGAAGCCCGTTTCATCAGGAAAAGAACAGCAGAAAGACTCTTCCAAAATAGCTGAAATTGTAGCACCAGTAACTGGGCCTGTTGTGGCTATTGGATATGATTATGATAAGGAGGAAGAGGATTTACAGCCCAAGCTCATCATATCAGAAAAAAGATTAGAAAAAGATACTTCCAAAGCTGGGATAGACGGGCCGTATATCTTTTACTCGGGTTTAGGTAGGTCGGTTGTGAAGAGCATTAAGGAAGAAAATGGCGTTCCTACGCCAGTTTATAAATGGTATGAAGAAAATCAGGAGCTAAAATCCTACATTACGGATGAGGATTTCATTTCTTTCAGGCTGAAAAAGGAGCTGAAAGAAGAACCTTCGGTCTATCCAATGCCTAAAAAGTTGATAGCCATTTCAGATATTGAAGGGAATTTTGAGCAGTTTAAAGAATTTCTTATCAATAATAAGGTAATGGATAAAAATTACAAATGGACTTTTGGGAAGGGACATCTCGTAACGGTGGGAGATTTCTTTGACAGAGGGCTTTTCGTAACGCAGACTCTTTGGCTGATTTATTCCTTGGAAGAACAAGCGGAAAAAGCAGGTGGGAAGGTGCATTTTGTCCTTGGAAATCATGATTTGATGAACATGAATAAAGATTTGCGCTATGTGCGAAAAAAATATTTTGAAAATGCAAAACTTATGAACAAAGAACCTGATCTCCTTCTTTCTCAGTATGGCACGGAACTCGGCAAGTGGCTTAATACAAAAAACATCGTAGAGAAAATCGGTGATTATATTTTCGTTCATGCAGGGATTTCTAAGGAGGTAAGTGACCTAAATCTTTCCGTGGAGGAGCTGAATGAACATGCTAGAAAATATTATTTCAATAATAAAGAAGGACAAAAAGGGAAAGATGCCATCGCAAATGTCATCTATATGTATGGGAAAAGTCCTATGTGGTACAGAGGCTATGGGAAGGAAACCACAAAGAAGGAAGATTTAGAGGAAATTCTCAAAAAACTTAATGCAAAGAAATTTGTCATAGGGCATACCCTTAGAAAAGAGGTTACTTACCTAATGGATGGGCGTGTGATAGACATCGATGTGCTGCATTCCAAAGGCAAAACCCAAGGGCTGCTCATCAGAAACGGAAAAGAATATGCCGTAGATATCAAAGGGAAAAAATCTAAGATAAAGCACGGTGTAGAGGAGGATAAGGAAGATTAACAAAATCAAAGAAATGAAAAACATCGTAGTTTTGGCTTCTGGCTCAGGAACCAATTTAGAAAGGATATTGGAATGCATCCAAAATGGAGAAATTCCTAATGCAAAAGTAAGCATGGTGGTTGCGGATAGAGACTGCTATGCTTTGGTTCGTGCCGAGAAACACCAAATTCCTCATCATTTGATAAAGAGAGGAAAAGATTTTTGTGAAAATTTAGAAAAAATCCTTCCAAAGGACACGGATTTGATAGTCTTGGCGGGATTTCTTTCCATCATCAGCGAAGATTTTGCAAAAAAATATGCGGGTAAAATTATCAACATTCATCCTGCGCTTCTGCCCAAATTTGGGGGAAAGGGAATGTGGGGAATGCATGTTCATACGGCTGTAATAGATGCCAAAGAGAAGGAAAGCGGCGCCACGGTGCATTTCGTGACGGCTGGAATAGATGAGGGCGAAATCATTCTGCAAGGGAAAGTTGCTGTAAGTGAGGGGGATACGCCTGAAAAACTCGCGGGAAAAGTGCATAAAGTGGAATATGAAATTTTCCCAAAGGCGATAAAAAAGGTTTTGGAACAAATGAATTAAAGTTAAAAATTATGAGAATATTATTTTTTATTTCGTTGTTTATATCGGTGAGCTTTTCTGCACAATCGGAAGATTATCCATCTTTTACAGCAAAAAGTAAATATGATTTTAAGCAAACAATTAGCAGATTAAAGAAGAATTTTAAAGCCAATAATATTGCAATTTTTGCGGAAATAGACCACACAAAAGCTGCGAAGAAAGCAGGGGAAAATCTTTTACCAGCTACGGTTTTGGTGGTGGGAAATCCTAAGGTGGGAACTCGCCTGATGCAGGAAAACCCCAAAGTAGCGATAGAGCTGCCATTGAAGGTTTTGGTCTATGAAGAAAACGGAATTGTCCAAGTGAGGTATAAATTTGTAAGTCTTTTAGTATCGGATTATAAACTTGAAAAAGTAGAGCAGATTACCCAAAAAATAGACATAGCAATGGGGAAAATAATAGCCGAAAGCGTTATGAAATAGAAAAATAACATACAATAAATATAAAACCGAGAGAAATCTCGGTTTATTTGAATAATAGATAAAAGGAAAAATTTGTAATAAAAATATAAATAGATGAATATGAATGATTTAGAGCAAAGATTTAGAGTTTTTATAGAGAAACTTACTGAGAGAGCAGAGTCCTTAGCAAAGGAAACCCGTGATGCTATGCAGGAGATTTATGATGAGGATACAGACCCATATAAACGCAGTTTTGGGAATTTTCTGATGGGAGTAAAGGGACAGTTTAATGGAATTATAGATAAGGCGGAGGATGTTTTTAAACAGCAGATAAAGCCCTATGAACCTTCTTTTTATGAGTCGCAAACACCAGAAGGAGAACTTCAGGAGAAATGGTTCAGAAAAATCCATGATGATTTTGAAAAATGGAAAGACAAGATGAGAGACCTCTCGGATAGCATTGAGAGTCATGTGAAAGAGCCTTCTGCAGAGGAAAAACCCCGTGAAATAATAGAGGAATATAATGCTGTGAAGGATAATTTTCACTGTTCTCAGTGTGGTGCTGGTTTGGAAATCAAGGAGTTGTATTTTATTTCTACTTATATAACCTGTCCATACTGCCAGACGCAGAATACATTCATTCCAAGTGATAAAATGCGGGAATATGAGTTTGTAGCGAAGGATTTTGCTGAAGAAAAGACCAAAAAGGAGGAAGAATTTTATGAAAAAATTTCCATCAGTAATGTGGCATCGGAAGAAAAATTTTTGGCTTATTTCTTATGGAGAGCCGCTATATGGAAGGTTTTGGCTGACACAGTGCCAATACTTGCCGAGGCGAACAAAAAAGTTTTTTATAGAGAAATGAGTGATATATTGGTTTATGCTGAGTTTAATCTTGATGAAAAACCAGATTTATACCGAAAAATTATAGCAAAATTAGCTCAGGTGGATGGTGCTTATCTTCAGTTGGCGGTTGGAATGTTAGAAAATTTTAGTGCAAAAGGAATCCCTTCTGATCAATTTGAAAAATATTTGTCCGAAATGAAAAATAAATGCAGCTAAAAAAAGGGAATATAATTTTTTAATTTCATTTGGATTTAAAAGAAAAAATAAAGATAACTTGATTATGAAATTAGGCGTCTACAAAATATTTAATTGAAAATCAGTATTTTACAATAAATTTAAAAGCTTGTAGACGCTTTGTAGACGCTGTTTTTATTGGAGGGATGAGGTAAGTTTATACATTTGTTCCATCGAAAATTAAAATATTTATTAACCAAAAAAAAATTAAAGTTATGTTTAAAAATCTTTTCAAAACAGTACAAGACCTAGTAGGTGGAAATGATGAACCAAAAGGAGGTTATGATGCAGAAGAAGGAGTATACTATGCTAAAGGTAGTTTCGATGATGAAGTAGAATATAATAACGAAATTATCTGCATTACAAACGGAAACCTTGATAACATGGATGATATGAATGATGCCATGGATGACAAAGACTATGCTCGTGCAGAAAAAGTGCGTCTTCAGTGGAAAGAAGATGTGAAAACTTACAAAGAACAAGTGAGAAAATTAGGGCCATACAAAGGAGATACTATGCTGATGGATGCTGCTATTGCGTTCTTGGATGAGTATGACCGTTTGATGGACAATGGATATAAAGTGCTTATCGAAATGCGTGCAGCAGGAAAGAGAGGAACACCAGAAGAACAAGCTCAGCTGAAAAACAACAACAATCTGATACAGCGTTTTACAGATAAACTGAATGAAGTTTCTGATGACTTCCTTGAAAAGTATGAGGATGACTAAGAATAATCTTGAATAATTTTTAAGATTTCAAAAAAAAGAAAAAATTATGTTTAAAAATCTTTTTAAAAAAGTTCAAGACCTTGTAGAAGATAACCAGCCTAAAAATCAGCCAGAAAAAAGAGGTTATGATGAAGAAGAAGGTGTATACTATGCAAAGGGAAGTTTTGACAATGCCATAGAGTATAATAACGAGCTGATGTGTGTAGCAAATAAATGCGAAGACAACATGGCGGATATGAATGCTGCTATGGATGCCAAAGACTATGCTCGTGCAGAAAAAGTGCGTCTTCAGTGGAAAGAGGATTTGGAGGATTATATTGCAGAGGTAAAACAGCTGGGAGCTTACAACGGAAATGACTCTCTTCTCAAAGCAACTATCAGATTCTTTGAGTTCTATAAAGGATTGATGGATGATGGGTATAAGGTGCTTATCGAGATGCGTGCAGCAGGAAAGAGAGGGACACCAGAGGAACAAGCTCAACTTAAGAAAAACAATGATGCTATCATCAAAAACTCAGGCGAGTTTAATGGAGAAAGCGATGATTTCTTAGAGAATTATGATGAAAATGGAGAGGAATATGATACTTCTTTTGAGAATCCTTACATGAATATGGCTCATGATGACAGCAATCCTATGCTGCAGCCTATACATGGTATTTCTCTGCAAGATTATGCAGCGGCAGCTTCTAAAATGACTAATGGAATGTCAGCAGAAGAGGTTTGTAAGAGATTGGGAGTTGATATGCCTGTTTGGGATGAAGCTAACCAGCTCTGGGTAAAGAGAATGCAGCAAGACCAAACTATGGCTGTGATGTCTCTCTACGGGCAGTATTACGGAAATGCAAATACTCACCCTAAATTCAATGATTCTGTAAAAGAATCTAATCAGGAAGGAGACTATCTTGCTAAAATCCAGAATGATGAAGCGTTCTACTATGAATTGTGTGGTGCTCGTCAGGCGGCATATGAAGCAGGGTTAGATGGCGCTCAATGGATACAGGACAATTATGGAATTTCCTTGGGAGATTTTCAGTCTGTAGCTATGAAATGGATGACTAATATGGGTAACATCGAAAAAATGCTGCGCTACCAAGAACAAAAACAAAGAGAATACGCAGAAAAATTCTCAAAAGAAATGGGCGGTGGAGTAGCAGATGATATAGAATTTTAACCAATTTTAAACTTTATTGTAAATGGAAACGGTGCTTGATATAATCAGGCACCCTTTTATGTTATTATTATAA
>CAUQSG010000021.1:0-24469 GCA_963520725.1 uncultured Flavobacteriaceae bacterium
ATATAATCCTATCACTAAACAATTTGAAGTAAATGAAGATTTTGTCACAGAAAAAACGCCTTTTTTACAAGCATTAGAAATCGCCAGAAAAAAAATAAACATAGCTACAAAATGAATGTTTGTGTTTTTTTTGGAATACTTAAAATATTGATTAATAACTATTTGAATATTAAATCAAGAAGGTCACATCACAACATTTAATTTACTTTGCTTTTAGGAATTGAAAAAACTAAAAAAGCACTGATTTATACAATTTTTTATATTATTTGTTATAACATATTTGGATATAAGGCAGGAATCATTATATATTTGCAATATAAAACCATATCTGTGTTATGAATTACGATAGTGTTTTAGGAGCTAAATTGTTATTAGCCCTTGCTTATGAAAAAGGCTTTGTTCTTAATGTAACAAAAGTCCAAAAAATGCTGTATATCATCTATGGTTATTTTTTAGCAAAAGAAAACAAGCAGATATTTACCGAAACCCCAAAAGCATGGCCATATGGTCCAGTATTTCCACGAACAAGAAAGCATGTAGATTTTGGTAGGGTTTATCGCCTTGATGATGATGAGCTTAAAGACATTGCCAATAATGAAGAATTAAAAAAAGTATTTAATGCAGTAATAGATAAATATGCTAAATTTTCTGCTGGTCAATTATCCGAGTGGTCACATATGGAAGGAGGTGCTTGGGATAAAACAGTAAAAACAACAGGCTTTGATTGGAATGATGAAATTCCTGATGAATATATTTCTGAATATTTTTCTAAAATGAATGTGATATAATGGATTTGAAGAACATCATACCCTCAAAAATAGAATCCAATAACAAAGACATTGATATAGATTCTGATGAATTAGATATCCAAAAAGAACTGAAAAGATTAGAAATCAAAAAGTTTGGTTCAGATATAACAGACAGAAAATGGCTGGCTATATGGAGTGCTTTTGTTGTTTCTATTTGGCTTATATTGGTTGTTGTTATTTTGTTTTTAAATAAATGTTTCTTAGATTTATCTGATGCTGTTTTAATGACCTTACTAGGAACTACAACACTAAATATTTTAGGATTATCATTTATTGTTCTACGAGGGCATTTTGGCACTACTAATAAACACTCCTAATGTTTTGAAAATATCAATGTTATTTTTCAAAATAAAACATCTTTATTGTAATTTTCAGGAAAAAGAAATAGCGAAGTTTATACCTCGCTATTTCTGTTATTTAGCCCTTTTTAGCTCTCGGTTGAGATACCAAATTGCCTTTTCCAAGTCTCCCCTGAATTTTACAGGGGCTTAGAATATTTTTTATAATTCGTATAGAACAATTTGAAAAAATCTTTTTTGACTTCTGAAATATTTTATTCTAAAATGCTTAAATCTATAAAATTCCGTTACTCATCATAAGAATTTGGGTAATCTGTTTTCAATTCATCTACTGATGCCAATACTTTTTTGGAGAGGGTTTCTTGATAGTTTTCTAATTTGTCAGCAATTTCAGGATTTGATACCGCTAAAATTTTAGCTGCCAAAATTCCTGCATTCATAGCTCCGTTTAGCGCCACTGTAGCAACAGGAATTCCAGAAGGCATCTGCAAAATAGACAAAACACTATACAAGCCATCTATATAAATACTTGACAAAATAGGCACGCCTATCACTGGCAAAGTAGTACAGCTCGCTACCATCCCAGGCAAATGGGCTGCACCTCCTGCTCCTGCTATGATTACACTGACTCCTCTTTTTTTAGCCGTTTTTGCGTAGTCCAGCATTCGTTCTGGTGTTCTGTGCGCAGAAACTATGGTAACCTCGTAGGAAACTCCCAATGATTGTAAAAATTCCACTGCCTGATGCATAATCGGGAAATCACTTTTGCTTCCCATAATAATTCCTATCATATTTTGATTGATTTTAAAATAAATTTAATTAACTTTACAAACGAAAAATTTAAACATTCCAAAGATAAAAAATTAACCTTTAAAACAAAAAACTAATTTTCCCGAGATGAAAAACATGAAACTTACATTCGCTATTTTGGCCATTGCTATCATCTGGGGAACTTCGTTTTTGGGTATTAGATTGGCTGTGGAGACTATTCCTCCGCTGTATGTGGCAGGTATCCGGCATGTGCTGTCGGCTATTATTTTGGGTGTTTATTTATCCTTTACAGGAAAACTAAAATGGATAGGCTGGGAAAACCTAAAAGTCCAGTTGATACTTTCTACTTGTATTCTTATCATAACCAATGGACTTACCACGATTGCTGAAGAGCATGTTTCCAGTAGTTTGGCATCTCTGATTAGTTCTTGTTCGCCTATTTTAATATTTATCGGGAGTGTTTTGTTTAGAATGCAGCAGTTTACATTAAAATCTGTTCTTGGGATTTTATTGGGCTTTTCTGGAATTATCTTAATTTTCTGGGATGGATTGGCAGATTTGGCTAATCCTGATTACCGCAAAGGGATGATTTACCTATTCCTTGCTATTTCTGGAAATGCTACGGGAGCTCTTTACATCAAAAAAACAAACTACAAAAGCACCAATATTTTATTAAGTCTTTTTTATCAGTTTATCTTTGCGGGTGTGGTGCAGATTATCAGCGCTTTGGTTCTAGGAGAGGAATTTGCGCCAGAAACATGGAGTCTGAAAAGCATCATTGCCATGTTCTCGCTTACGATTTTTGCTTCTATTATTGCTTATTTAGCATATATCTATGCACTGAGCCAAATTTCCGCTGTGAAAGTTTCTATGATTTCTTATGTAAATACCATCATTGCGATATTTTTAGGTTGGCTAGTGGCTAATGAACCTGTAGATTCTAATTTCGTTATCGCTGCGTTTTTGATTATTTTAGGAATATTTATAACGAATTATCATCCAGATATGTTTAAAACTAAAAAGCATTAGAAAATTCTAATGCTTTTTTGATATCACTCTAATCATTGATTTTATCGTGGTGAGTTTCTCTAACAGCTCTTCCCTACTATCCGCCAAGATGTTAATATGTCCCATTTTACGCCCTGGTTTGGTTTCGGTCTTTCCATATAGATGGACATAGGTTTTGGGTAGTTTTAAAACATCTTCTAAGCCTTCATAATAGGCATTTCCTTGGTAACCCTCCTCTCCTACAAGATTAAACATTCCGCTGTATTTATCCGCATCCGTGTCTGCTAGTGGAAGATTTTTTACCACTCGGTATATCTGCTCGAACTGGGAGTTACTATTTCCTTCCTGCGTGAGATGTCCGCTGTTGTGCAGCCTTGGAGCCGTTTCATTGACCCAGACTTTTCCATTTTTATCCAAAAATAATTCTATCGCAAAAAGCCCAGAAGAAGCCATCGCTTGGATGAATTTTCTGACAATTTCATCAATTTGAGTTTGGATTTCATCGGAAATTTCACTCGGACAAATATTAAAATCCAATAGGTTTAATCGCAGATTGGCAACCATCTCCGTGACAGGAAAAACTTTGACTTCTCCCCTATCATTTTTAGCCACAATCACAGAAAGTTCTTTTTCTATATCCACCAAAGCTTCCAAAACAGATGGCGCATTCCAGAGGTTTTCCAGCTCCTTTTCGCTGCGAATCACCTGAACGCCTTTTCCATCATAGCCGCCAGTATTTAGTTTTTGAACAAAAGGCAAAGGAAAATTTACTTCCGATTTATTTTGAATAACCTGAAAATCAGGACTTGGGATTTCGTTTTTTTGATAAAATTCTTTCTGCAGTATTTTCTGCTGAATGATTTTGACAGCATTGGGACTTGGGATGATTTTTATTCCTTGTTTCTGTAAATCTTCCAGCGCTTGGACATTCACATGCTCTATCTCTATTGTGAGAACATCTTTATCCTTCCCAAAATCCATAACAGTCTGATAATCATTAAAACTACCTTTCGTGAAGTGCGATATTCCCGCGCATGGACAGTCAGAACTTGGGTCTAATGTATAAAATTTATCATCGTATTTTAAGGCTTCTTGGATGAGCATCCTGCCGAGCTGTCCGCCTCCTAATATTCCTATTTTCATGGGTTAAATGGTTAGTTTTGATTATAATTTTTATTTAAAAATTCTTTTTTCAGAAGTTCTCTATAAATTTTTCTGAATTTCTTTTGCAATTTTTTGTTGTTTGTATTTCGCTCCTCTAATACGACTGATTTCAGGATTATTTTTACTTTTGATTTACTTAATTCTTCCAGCTCGAATCTTATATCTTTCAGTGTTTCATCTCCTATTTTTAGGCTGTCTATGATATAATAATCATAAAATCGTATTTTTCTTTCCAGTTCCTTTTTTAGAATTTCTTTATCTACTTCCAGCGTTTTTAGGTCAGTTCCGTTCATAATCAGACTTTCACTGCTTATGTTATTTCTTCTAATAATCATCAGCGTATCTTTTTTGAACAAAATATTCCTGTTTTTCAACTCATCCAGAGCCTCCGTTTTACTTTTCGGTATCTTAAAAGAATAATCGTTGAATAACACCATCCCATCCGAACCATATCTATAATACGGCAGCGGAGATGTCGCCATCATCACAAAAACCGAGGGAACAAGCACCAGTGCAGGGCTTATTTTCCTTATTTTCAAAGGCTGAAGCAAAGCATCATATTTTATCAAAAGAAAAGGAATTATCAGAAATATAAAGGCGATGAAATCCGTATAATCCACCACACGAGCCACAGCAATGGGCGAAATCTGATTGTAAAAATCGATAAAACCTTCGGAAAATGGAGATTTCCAAAATATGAACAAAATAAAACTAACAAGAATGGAAAAAGTTCTCAATTTTGGGAAAATATAAGCCAAAAACAATGGAAAAATAATCATTCCCAAAAAATCCGAAAATTTACCCGTAAACCAATTATGAAAATACAATTTCAAAAAATGGTCATTGATAAATAATAAAATTATACTCACTACAAAAACATAATTCAGCAGTAAAAACTTATTCCTCTTCATGTTATTTTTACTTTAAAACTTCATAAAATCCCTTACAATTCCGCCATTCTGCGTGTATTGTAAAAGTTCTGTTTCTATGAAATTAGTGATTTCAGCCTTTTTTTCGCTTGGGAAAAGCAGATGTACATTCGCTCCCGCGTCCAAAGTAAAGAAAAGAGGTAGATTGGTTTCCTTTCTAAATTCCCAAACCCTATTGATAACCTGCAAAGTCCCTGTCTGCATTAGAATAAAAGCAGGGTCGCTCATCATCATCATCGCATGAAGTGTAAGCGCCTCATGCTCCACCAATTTCATAAAAGCTTGTAAATCACCTGATTTTAATATTTCTTTCATTGGAACAAAGTTTTCTATCGCTTCCTGAAAACGGCGTTCTGCATAGGGATTGCTATTCATCAGCCCATGCCCCACGGTGGAACTTACAGACTTCTGCCCTTCGTGAATCAGCAGAACATAATCATTAAAATCCCTAAATATCGGATGAATTTCCTCATCAGGATACTTCACAGCATATAGGTCTGAACTCCCCTCCACTTCATTCACCTCGCCCCAGACTACCAGCCCATCATAAACACTTCGGCAGGCACTTCCGCTGCCCAGACGAGCCAAAAATGAAGCCTTTTTAACATTAAAAAAATCTTTCCCTGAAAACGCTTTATCCATCTCCATAAGGCATTTAGCTATAGCCCCAAAGCCCGATGCAGAACTGGCAATTCCAGAGCTATGTGGGAAAGTATTTTCAGTCTCAATGACAAAACTTCCCTGCAAAATCCAAGGAAGATATTTCTTTATGTCTCGGAAATATTTTTCTATTTTCTCTGAAAATTTGGTTTCCTCTTTCCCTGCTAAAAAAGTTTTGACTGAAAATTTTTCACCTGATCTAAAAATCATTTTAGTCTCTGTTTTACAATTACTAAGCGTAAAACTGATGCTGGGATTTGCAGGAATCTGCCCTTCATATTTCCCCCAATATTTGATGAGAGCAATATTACTGGGACAACTCGCAAAAACCTCTATATCTTTCGTTAAAAATTCTTTATTTCCTAAAAACTGCTGTGGCATTATTATAATATTTTACCTCACAAAGGTAGTAATTTAGATGAAAAAATCCCCTTTCCATTGAGAAGGAAAAGAGATTTTTATTTTATATTGGTTTTACTAATTCTAAGAACCATTCTTTGACTTCACCTGACAAGTGCGGAGCCAATTTCTCCTCGCAGGTCTTGTGATAGGCGTTCAGCCATTCTTTTTCTGGTTCGGTAAGTAGTTCTGCATCTATCACATCCTTGAAAAACGGACAAAGTGTAAGGGTTTCAAAATCGTAGAAAGTGCCGTATTCTGTGGTTCTCAGTTCCTTCACTGCTACTAAATTCTCATGGCGGATACCATATTGATTTTCAACATAAAACCCTGGTTCGTTAGAACACACCATTCCAGCTAAAAGTTCCTGCGGATTCATATCTTTTCGGATATTCTGAGGGCCTTCATGCACATTCATGAAACTTCCCACGCCGTGCCCTGTTCCGTGTGCATAGTCTTTGCCCTCTTTCCAAAGCGGAAGACGAGCGATAGCATCCAGCTGGACACCTCTTGTGCCTTTCGGAAACTGAGCCAAAGAAAGGTTAATCATCCCTTTCAGAACCAAAGTGCAGTCTTTTACAAATTCTGCTGATACTTTACCCAAAGCCAGCGTTCTGGTAATGTCGGTAGTTCCTTCTAAATATTGACCTCCAGAATCTACAAGAACACTGCCCTCGTTAGTAACTTCCTTACTTCCTTCGCTTTTCGCAGAATAATGCACGATAGCACCATTTCCTTTATAACCAATGATACTTCCGAAACTTTCGCCCACAAAATTTTCGCCCTCAGCACGGAAATCTCTTAATTTTTTTCCGATAGAATGTTCCGTCATAGGTTCTGTTCCTACATTGTTTTTCAGCCAATGGAAGAATCTCACCATCGCTACACCATCACGAACCATCACTGTGCGGAAGCCTTCCAATTCGGTTTCGTTTTTAATGGCTTTCATCAGATTGCCAGGAACAGCAGACAGAACGAAAGTGTTTTTATCCTTTAAAGCATTGAAAACCGCTTGGTTACAATTTGGTGAAATTAAAACTTTTTCATTTTTTAATTGACCTAAATAAGAGAAAAATTCATCGTAAGGAACTACGCTTACTTCAGCCTCTTGCATTTGTTTTTTGGCTTCATCATTGAGTTTTTCTACATCTACAAAGAGCGTAGCCTCCCCATCCTCTGTCACAAGGATATAACCAAGAAATACAGGGTTGCAGTCCACATCGCTTCCTCGTAAATTTAGTGTCCAAGCCACATCATCAAGACTTGAAATAACATGCAAAGAAGCGCCTTTTTCTTGCATTTTTGCACGGATAGCGTTTAGTTTTTCTACGACAGACTGCCCTGCCCATTTCAGAGGATGAACAAAGATTTCATTTTTAGAAGGTTCGCCTCTGTCTGTCCAAATATCCTTTAATAAAGGTTCATTGACAAGTTGTATTTTTTTTGCAGACAATTTTTGCTCTAGACTTTCCCAATTTAGATGAGATGTCGCCAGAGCATTTACAGCTACTTTTCCATTTTCAGGCGTTTGAGAAATTATCCAGTCTATGTAGTTCGGAGTGCCCTCTATGCCGTCTTTCATCAGTTCTATTCCTGTGTTTTCCAGCTCCTGCGCTGCCTGAACGAAATATCTTCCATCTGTCCAAAGAGCTGCTTTTTCATTAGTTACCACCAAAAAACCAGCAGAACCTGTAAAGCCTGAAAGCCAAGTGCGTTCCTGCCATTCTTCGGGTAGATATTCACTCATATGTGGGTCTGCAGAGAAGACAATGAATGCATTAATACCTTTCTCCTGCATCTTCTGACGAAGCTTTGAAATTTTCTCTATTGTAGTCATTTTATTTTTTTATTAAGGAAGCTAATTTACAAAATATTTACATTAAAAAATAAAAAAATTACTCAGAAAGTTTTTCCAAGTAATTTTTCATTATTTTTATCCTTTATATTTCTCTTGATAATCTTCTTGAGATGCTTTAATAACTTCTTTTGCGTGTTTAGCATCATAGACTTCATCTATTCTACAGGCTACAGGCTCACCAGGAAGATTTTTATAAGTCAAGAAATAGTGCATTAGTCTATCTACTTCAGCCTTAGGAAGTTCTGAAATGTCTTTGATATGACCATAAGACTGGTCGCCTACTAATACAGCTACGATTTTATCATCAGCCTCGCCTTTGTCTATCATCTTAAACCCACCGATTGGCACTGCTTCCAGCAAAATACCACCAACAGGAACATTGTGGCTGCTCAATACGCAGATATCTAGCGGATCGTGGTCTCCTTCCGTAATGTCAGAAGCCCCTCTTTTCACTGCAAGTTCCTTTACTCTCTCATCGCAGTAAGTTCTTGGAACAAAGCCATATAGAGCAGGAATTATATTAGAAAACTTCTGCGGTCTGTCTACTTTTAGATGTCCGCTTTCTTTATCGATTTCATATTTAATAGTATCTGATGGAACTATTTCCACAAAAACATTAACTACATCTGGTGCTTTTTCCCCAGCTGAAATTCCATGCCAAGGATGTGCTTTAAAAGTTGGAATCATTATACTATATTTATTTTTAAATTATTCTACTTATTTCATTTCTAAGGTTTTGGATAGTATCTGAGATGTAATCCTCGCCATCCACATACCCCATCAAAAACAGAGTTTTAAACTCCTGCAAAGAAACATTCGGGCTGTTTTCCAAAGTCTTGTGGAGAAGTTGGAGAACATTATTCTTAGAATTTAAAATATTATTCCAAGAATCTTGGCTGATATAAAGCTGTTGTGAAGCGTTATACTCAAATTCTTCCATAATATTTTTTTCCACCAAAAACACAAATTCCACAGCGGCCAATTCCTTGTCAAACTTCTGAACCAAGTTAGAAGGCTTCATTCTTTCCAAAAACAAAGTCATTCTTTCATACGCCTGCAATCTTATCTGTGCATTGGATTTCCCTGAAATAATGCTCAATTCTTTGTTTTTCAACTTAATGAACTGAAACACAAACTGTCTCAGCAATATCACAAAAGGAACTGCCACGATTAAAGCAAAACCGTAAGGCAGTAGGTTATCTAAATTGCTCATTTTTTTAAAAATCAAAAGTGTGCAAATGTAAGAAATTTTATGAAACCAATACCTCTCCTGTCATTTTTTCAGGAATTTTTATTCCCATAATGTGGAGAATGGTAGGTGCCACATCGCCCAATTTTCCTCTTTTGAGCTGCCATTTTTTGTCTTTATCCATCACAATCAGAGGAACTAAACTAGTGGTATGGTTGGTATTAGGCGAACCATCCTCGTTTATCATATAGTCTGAATTACCATGGTCAGCGAGGATAAGCACCGTATAGCCATTTTCATAGGCTGTATTGGCTACATCTTTTATGCATTCATCCACCACTTCGCAGGCTTTTACCACAGCATCAAAAACACCTGTATGCCCCACCATATCAGGGTTAGCAAAATTTAAACAAACAAAATCTGCTGTCTGCTTCTGCAATTCTGGAATGATGGCATTACGAATATCAAAAGCCGCCATTTCAGGCTTTAAATCATAAGTTTTCACATCCCTAGGGCTTGGGCAGAGGATTCTTTTTTCGTTTTCAAACTCGGTTTCGCGCCCTCCTGAAAAGAAGAATGTCACATGAGGATATTTTTCGGTTTCAGCAATTCTGATTTGAGATTTTCCTTCTTTCTCCAAAACTTCCCCCAGAGTTTCGTGGATAATTTCTTCATCATAGACGATTTTGATATTTTCAAAATCTCTGTCATAGTTGGTCATTGTCACAAAATAAAGATTCAGTTTTTTCATTCCAAACTCTGGAAAATCCTTTTGCGAAAGAACTTCTGTAAGTTCACGACCTCTGTCCGTACGGAAATTGTAGAAAATAACCACATCACCTTCCTGAATATTTCCCACAGGATTTTGGTTTTCATCAGTTAAAATAATCGGTTCGATAAATTCATCCAAAACATTATTTTGATAAGAATTTTCCACCGCTTCCAGCGCATTTTGTGTTTTTACCCCCACTCCATTGACCAAAGCATCGTAGGCTTTTTTTACCCTTTCCCAGCGTTTGTCCCTATCCATCGCAAAAAAACGCCCCGTGACAGTGGCCAGTTTTCCTGTGGTTTTAGCTAAATATTCCTGAATCTCTTTTACGAAAACCTTTCCTCTGTGCGGGTCGCAGTCGCGCCCATCAGTAAAGGCATGAACAAAAACATTATTCAATCCCAAATCTTTGGCTTCGTCCAGAAGAGCCTCTAAATGAGTGATATGCGAATGAACACCACCATCAGACAACAGCCCAAGGAGATGAACATTTTTATTGTTTTTCTGTGCGTGTAAAAATGCCTCTTGGATAGGTTTTTCTTTACCCAAAGTTCCATTTTTCACAGCTAAATTTAGTCTCGTAAGGTTCTGATAGACAACTCTTCCCGCACCCAAATTCATATGTCCCACTTCAGAATTACCGATTTGTCCTTCGGGAAGCCCCACTTCCAAACCTGATGCATGCAGCTGAGTGTGAGGATATTTCTGATAGCAGCTGTCCACAAATGGCGTGTGAGCCTTGGTAATTGCACATACTTCGGGATTTTCAGCCAATCCCCAGCCGTCTAATATTGCGAGTAAAACTTTTTTTGACATTTCTTATAATTTTACTGCTAATTTACGAAAATTTATTGATTTTAGTTTTGTTTTTCATTGGGTAATTCTATGCTTGAAACTGGTTTTTCAGCAGGAAGGTTAATAAATTGATAATAAAGCACTTTGGATAAAAATGATTTATCTTTTTGATCTTCAATATCTTCAATACGATAAGTGGAATAAATTGCTTCATTAGGATAATATTCCAAAAGCAGAGAATCATTAAAATCAAATTTATAAACAGCTTCAAAATCATTTACTTTCTGAACTTTTATATTATAAATTGTCCCCAAATAACCCCAGTTTACAAAGCTACAAAGCAAAAGTGTTCCGTAGAAATACCAAATCATTTGGTTAAAAAGATAGAAATTGGTTTTTCTGTATTCTATCTTTAAGTAAGTGAATATCAAACCAATAACAGACAAAATGAGAAATGCATAAACTCCCAGCCTTTTGTAGGTAAGCCCCCAGTGGTAGATGTATTCAGTGTTTTTGATAAGGGCAGAAAGAACAAGTAGCGAGTTAAGAACTATCCACATTTTAGCTAATTTTTTAAGTAACAATGATTTATCATCAAAATTAAAATAAGACTTGAAGTAAAGCATCAATAACAGAACCGCCATTACAATGGACAAAATGACCACATTTACACGGCTGTGCGTGTCCGCAGAAAGGTTCGCCAGTCTGTTTGTATCAACTTGGAAAAACTGTTCATAATTAAAAACCAAAATAAAAACCAGCAAAAGAAGATTGAGCAGAATAAAAGTCAGCACGCCTATTTTTCTTTCAGAATCAAGGTCTAAAAACTCTAAAAATGGTTTAAATTTCTGATTTTTAACTCTTTCTGAAAATTCATTTTGTAGAAATTGATTTCGTCGCAAGAAAAATTTTGCTCCTGAAAAATTCCAATAACCAAACGAAAAATAAAATGCCAAAGCAACCACCACGAAAAACCAGCTATCAATGTCCAATTCATAAAGATAAACCTCTGAAAATATGGAACTTCCCATACTATAAATCCAGAAAAAGAATAAGAAAAACAGGATTGGAATCACTAGAATAATGATTGATTTGAAATTAAATTTAGAGTTTCCATCTCTGATAATCCATGTATTAAAATCAAAGAAACGATACGGAAAAGCGATATTATTCGTTGTCATTATCGGAACTGCCAGAATGCTTTTAAGCCTTCTATATTTTGACTTAAATCTCAGCAGCAGCAAGGAAAAAGAAACCGCCAAAAACGAAACGAAATCCCCATACCACATAAAAGCAAAAGCGGACAAAATGGACAACGCGAAAATGATAAAAAACTCCCTATTTTTCCTTTTTTTATGTGTTTTTACAAGAGTAATCGCACTGAGAAAAATAGCTAATAATCCTACATTTAAACCAAAAGATTCTCTGTAAAACAGCGCTGTAGCTACAACAGTAGTTAGCATAATTAAATGATGTGTTTTCATAATATTAAAAATTTAAAATTAACAACCCAAAGAACTTTGCATTTCAAAGTTTAAAAACAAAAAAATATAATTATTTTTTCAATAATTTTTCTAAAGTATTGATATGCTGGTTAAAAGCTTCTCTCCCCGATTGTGTAACACGATAGGAAGTTTTTGGTTTTTTGCCAACAAATTCTTTTTTCACCTCGATATATCCTGATTTTTCGAGAGCTGTGCTGTGGCTCGCCAAATTACCATCAGTGATGTTAAGAAGGTTTTTCATTTCACTGAAATCAACCCAGTCATTCACGATAAGGACAGACATGATGCCCAGCCTTACGCGACTTTCAAATTCCTTATTGAGTTGATTGATATTAAACATTTTCACTAAAATTATTGATACTTTTTATACAAAATAAGCCCATAAATAATATGCAACAGCCCAAATCCTAACGCCCAGAATACCAATCCATACCCCAACAAAAATGATGAGAGCAAACCTAAAATAACCTCACAAATCCCTAAATATCTAATGTCAGAATAAGTGTATTTAGAAGCGTTGATAAGGGACAATCCATAAAAAATCAATGTAGAAGGAGCTAAAAATGCATAAAAATGATGAAAAAGAAGCCCCAGACAAAAAATTCCCCCAGTAACCAACGGAATGGAAAAATTGATTATCAGAAGTTTAGTAGATGTAGTCCAGATGGGAAGTTCTTTTCTTTTACTCTTTCTTACTGTGAAGAAAACTGCCGCAGCCAAAGAGAAAACAAGGACTATAAGGGCAACTAAAATCAACTCGGATATAAAATTAAAATCATAAAATTTAGGATATCTGTCAAAATAACTAATCCCTTCCCTTTCAAAAGCGAAAAACACATACACCGCTCCCAAAATAGCAAAAATCCCTACAAAAACTCCTGAAAGCCCACTCAGAGAGATAAAACGGGAACTTTTCTCCATAATAGAGCGAATGTGAGATAAATCTTCTTGATAATTTTTAGTATCCATAAAAAGAACTTTGAATTGCAAAGTTAATATTTATTTTGAAAAATCAAAATTATTTAAATCTTTTTTAGCATTAATAATTACTTATTTTTTTTTTATCAAAGATGATGACAGGAGCTGGAACCTTATCATAAGGATTATTGTATTCCCAAAAGAAGGAATGGTATTCTTTGACAATCTCGCCTTTTTGAGCATCTATTTCTATATTAACCATGGTGATACAGTCTTCTTTGGTTCTCTGATGAGCATCCCAGCTGATATACCACATGGGAACTTCTTTTTCATCGATTTTTCTATATATTCTTGTATACATGCCTAATAATTCTGCTTTACGGCTTTTCATATACGCCAAAACCTTCTCTAATGGATATTTTTCAAAAGGTTTGTCATAATCTATGCTCTTTGTTAAGACACCCTTTTCATCATAGAAATTCCATGTTCCTATACGAAAACCTCCTCCATCAAAAACTTTACCTTCTTCTTTTAGGATTCCTGTAGAATAGAAATGATAAAGAAATTTTACATTGAATTCATTTTTTAAAGACACATAACGCCCATAACCTCTTTTGGTAGTAATTTCCGTTACCTGATTTCCCAAGCTGTCAGTATAAATATATTCTCCGTTTTTCTTATTTTCATTAAATCGTTTGATATCAAACTTTTTTTCGGCTTTTATCTGCTCTGTTTTTACTTCGTTTTTTTTATCCTGTCCATTGCATGAAGACAGCAAACAAAGCAGATGGAGTAAAATAATCTTTTTCATAAGGTTTTTATTTTAAAAAAATAAGCCCTACAAAAATAGAGCTTATTTTATATAAATTATTTTTTCAAAGAATCTTCTAACTTCTTGAACTGGTTATATTTATCCATATTGTCCAAATTCATGTAGATTCCTTTCAGAGTACTTACTACTTCTACATTTTTAGGCTCAATGGAATGCCATTTTTCAAGGTAAGGAAGAGCTTTTTTGAAGGTTTCTCTTCTCTTTTCCATCAATTTATTCATTTCATTGATTTTCTTTGCTTTTTGGAAAGCTCGGATTTGCTCCAATGTTTTTTCATCATCCTTTAAATGAACAGCATAAGCCAAACCTTGCAACGCTAAAACATAGTTTCCATCAATCTCTAATGCTTTTTTGAATGATTTTTCAGCATCTGCCAAAGTAGCATTATCCTGACTTTGCAAGAAACCTAAATTATACCAAGATTCCTTGTCATTAGGATTTTTAG
The DNA here is from genome assembly GCA_963520725.1 of uncultured Flavobacteriaceae bacterium. Classification (GTDB taxonomy): domain Bacteria; phylum Bacteroidota; class Bacteroidia; order Flavobacteriales; family Weeksellaceae; genus JABCPE02. The sequence continues at coordinate 14,354 of CAUQSG010000021.1, forward strand.
CAACTTGATTTTTAAGCGTTTGGATAAATTCAGCTGTCTTTCCTGATCTGTAATAAGCAACTCCTTGTAATTCTGACAATCTCTGATTGTTAGGGAATTTTTTAAGTCCTTTTTCTATCAAAACCAAAGCTTCATCATATCTTGCAGCATCCACCAAAAGTCTTATGTTTGATTCATATAGCTCTAGTTCTACGCTCGGAGTTGATTGAGTTTTTAGGTCTTTGTATTCATTTGAACCAGATTTTTTAATCAATTCAAAAGAGTTTTTATCAAAAGACTGAACCTGCCCAGTTTTCACATCTGTCGCCAAATACTGAGTAGTAACTCCTGTATATCCACTGTTAATCAAACTGTTATAGATATCTATCGCTTCATTATTTTTTCCAGCCGCACCATAGTTTATCCCTGCGTAGTAAAGATAAGTTTTATCCTCGTTTCCTACGGCTTTCAGTAGGTTGTATACTTCTTCGTATTTTTCTGCTGCCTTATTGTAGTTTTTAGCTTGATAAGCTTTGTAAGCTTCATCACTTGCGGATTTCAAAAGCGGATTTACAAAACTATTTACTTTTTCAGTAGTTTTTGGAGTGTAATTTTCAACTTTTAATCCTTGTATTCCACTTTTTTCAGCAGCTTCTTTTCCTGCAAAATATACTTTCTTTTTATCGCTGTTTTTACCTGTATAAATCGTTTTTAAATCTGCGATTTTCCCTAAAAGAGCGGCTCCTTCTCTCGTTTTTCCTTCTTTTATCAATAAAACTCCTTTCGCGTAATAGTATTCCTCCAAAACTGATGGTTCGAGCAGATACAGCTGGTCGTTCAATAAACCTTCAGCCTTTGATATCTCTGCTTTAGCTGCTGCTATATCGTTTTTTTCTATTGCTTTAGAAGCGTTTTGGATTTCTTTTTTCTGTGCAAAAGCGAATGATACACCCACTAATGCTAAACTTAAAACTATTTTTTTCATGTTAATGATAATTTTTTATTTAATTCTATTCTGAAATATTCTCTGTGTTTTCCGTGTTTTCACCTTCTTCGGGTTGTTCTTCGGCATCTTCCACATCTTTATCCATTTCTACTTTTGCCACCGCCGCGATTTCATCACTTCCTTTGAGATTGATAAGTTTCACCCCTTGGGTATTTCTTCCCATCACGCGCAGTTCCTCCACTGCCATACGGATAGCAACACCAGATTTATTGATAATCATCAGACCATCTTCATCTGTTACATTTTGTATCGCGATGAGTTTCCCTGTTTTTTCAGTGATATTCAGGGTAATAACTCCTTTTCCACCTCTGTTGGTAACTCTGTAATCCTCCACTGCGGTTCTCTTTCCGTAGCCTTTTTCAGAAACAACCAAAACAGATTCTTTCTCCAAATCATTAGCGATAATCATACCGATTACTTCGTCATTATCTTCTAATGTGATACCTCTCACCCCGATAGAAGTTCTTCCCACGGCTCTTACTTTTTCCTCTGGGAAACGGATACATTTACCATTTTTAGTTGCTATCATGATTTCGGATTCACCTGTAGTCAGTCTTGCTTCTAAAAGCTGGTCATCTTCACGAATTTCTATGGCATTTACCCCATTTACTCTTGGTCTAGAATACGCCTCCAACGAAGTTTTCTTGATAACACCATTTTTGGTAACCATCACCACAAACATGCTGTTTACATAGTCTGCATCTTTCAGGTCATTGGTTCTGATGTACGCCTTGATTTTATCATCTGGCTCAATATTGATAAGGTTCTGAACTGCTCTTCCTTTGGCTGTTTTAGAGCCTTCTGGAATTTCAAATACGCGCAGCCAGTAGCATTTTCCTTTCTCTGTGAAGAACATCATATACTGGTGGTTGGTAGCAGATACTATGTATTCTAAGAAATCTTCATCACGGGTCGTTGCGGCTTTATTACCTACACCTCCCCTAGACTGCACTTTGTATTCAGAAAGCAGAGTTCTCTTAATATACCCTGCATGAGAAATCGTAAGTACCACTTGCTCGTTTGGAATAATGTCTTCTATGGACATTTCACCGCCTGAATAATCTATTTCTGATTTTCTTTCATCTCCGTATTTTTCTTTGATTTCAAGAAGCTCGTTCTTTATAATCTCAAATCTTCTGCCCTCATTAGATAGGATATCTTCTAAATCAGCGATAATTTTCATGATTTCCTCGTATTCATCACGAATTTTATCCAATTCCATTCCTGTAAGACGAGCAAGTCTTAAATCAAGAATAGCCTGAGCTTGAATTTCAGAAAGTTCAAATTCTGCTATCAAACCTTCTTTCGCTGCCTGTGGATTAGCACTGTGTCTAATAATCGCTATTGCCTTATCCAGCGTGTCCTGAGTAGCAATCACCCTCATATACCCCTCCAAAATATGAGCTCTTTCTTTTGCTTTTTTCAGCTCGTATTCTGTTCTTCTGGTTACTACATCATGTCTATGCTCTACGAAATTGTAGATAATATCCTTTAAATTAAGTTGCTGTGGTCTTCCACCAACCAGCGCAATATTATTGATACTAAATGAAGTCTGCAGAGCTGTATACTTATATAATAGGTTAAGCACCACATTTGGAATTGCATCGTTTTTCAATTCATAAACCACACGAAGTCCCTCTCTGTCAGATTCATCACGAATTTCATAAATCCCTGGTATTTTATCCTCTTTTACTAGTTCTGCCGTTCGCTCTATCATATCTGCCTTATTCACTTGATAAGGCACTTCTGTTACTACGATAGCATTTCGGTTTCCTATTTCCTCAAATTTCACTTTTCCTCTCAGCACCACTCGCCCTCGCCCTGTATGGAAAGCATCTCTCACGCCGTCATAGCCATAGATAATCCCTCCTGTAGGGAAATCTGGAGCGATGATGTGTTTCATCAGCTCATCTATGGTAATATCTCTGTTATCAATATACGCACAGATAGCATCTATACTCTCGCTAAGGTTATGTGGAGCCATATTGGTAGCCATCCCTACCGCAATACCAGAACTTCCGTTTACCAAAAGTGTAGGAATTCTTGTAGGGAGAACCGTAGGCTCTTTGGTTGTATCATCAAAGTTATTCTGAAAATCAACCGTTTCTTTATCTAAATCAGAAAGAATTTCATCTGAGATTTTTTTCAGCCTCGCTTCCGTATAACGCATCGCTGCTGGAGGGTCACCATCCATAGAACCAAAGTTCCCCTGTCCATCGACCATAGGGTATCTCAAGCTCCACGGCTGCGCCATACGCACCATAGCATCATATACAGAGCTGTCTCCGTGAGGGTGGTATTTACCCAAAACATCCCCTACGATTCTGGCTGATTTCAAATGTTTTTTATTGGAAAAAACTCCCAAATCATACATACCATACAGAACCCTTCTGTGAACGGGTTTCAGACCATCTCTTACATCAGGCAATGCACGGGAAACAATCACCGACATTGAATAGTCTATGTAAGAGGACTTCATTTCATCAACAATGTTGATAGGAATTAACTTTTCTCCTGCGTTCATTTATTTTTATTAAAGTTATATGAATCAGTGCTTTATGCACCACTATTTACATCTATTTTTTCTTTTCTACGATGAGAAATAAATAACATGGCAATTTATGAAAATTTGATTACTTTTACAAAAAAAATTAAGTTAAAAATTTCACAAAAATGGCAATACTCAGCATCACTTTTCACACAGAAGAACACAAGATAAATGATTGGAATTCCTTTTTGGAAGAGGAACTTTTAGAGATTATCAAAAACTTCAGCAGGAAATACATCATTTCCGAAGTTGAATCAGAAATGCTCTCCGAAGGTAAAAACACCAATGTTTTATTATTTTTTGATAATCAATCAGATAGAATTTATTTTTTAGAAAATGAACTTCCGCATATTTCAAATAAAATTTTTGATAAATTCAGCGAAAGTGTATTGATTTTCAATACTTTTCTAAACAAAATAGAATCAAACATCTAAGCCCGAATTCCATTCTTTATAGAACTGCTCCAAAAATACCAGCATAAAACTATGCCTTTCTTCTGCTAATTCCCTGCCTTTATCAGTATTCATAAGGTTTTTCAGCAGGAGTAGTTTTTCATAAAAATGATTGATTGTCGTACCATTGGATTTTTTATATTCTTCCTTGGTCTGATGGATATTCGGCTGAATATCAGGATTGTAAATCGGATTATTTTTATATCCTCCAAAATTAAAAGTCCGTGCTATCCCGATAGCCCCCATCGCGTCCAGTCTATCCGCATCCTGCACGATTTCAAGCTCTTTGGTCTTTTCTATCGTTTCGCCTTTATTTTTAAAGGAAATATGTTTGATGACAAATAAAATCTGCTCTATCACTTGAGTCTCCATTCCTATTTCATTAAGAAATTTCTCTGAAATCTCAAGCATCAAGGTTTCATCTCCGCTATGAAATTTTGGGTCGGCAATATCGTGTAATAAAGCCGAAATTTCCACAATTTCTTGATTGCAGTTTTCTGTTTTGGCAATGAGCCTTGCAAGTCGCCAAACCCGTTCGGTATGGAACCAATCATGCCCAGCCTCTGCTCCTTCCAAGGTTTTCTTTACAAAATCTATGGTCAGAGATATATTTTGGTTCATTTTAGTTTTCTTTAAACGGAATTTCAGGGTTTAATATTTCTAAAATAATATTTTTAATAGAATTCATACAGATGCTAACATTCTCATTGTCAATATTTTCATTATCATAAATCTTCAAAGTCTGAACGCCCTTCTCTATTTCCGCAAAACTCCAAATGCCACATTGCAGCTGATTGACCGCAAAACCTTTGTTATGCAGAGTCATATACGCATAAATGCTCAGCTGTAAAGCCTGTTTGCTGTCCGCACTGCTCATGAAATCTTCCAATTTTTCTTCCTTTGGTTTCACGAAAAGATTTTTAGCTTTTGCGGTTTTAAAATCTATCACTCGCACCACTCCATTTAGGCGGTCTATACGGTCTATATAACCGACAAAGTTAATTTTTTCACCATTTTCATCCAGCAAAAACTCAGCATTAATACCATTTTCTAAACTTATGATTTCTAAAGAGTTACCGGCTTTAATTAAACCTAAATCATAATCTAAAATATGCTCTATCACCTTGGCAGCCATAGATTTATGAATATAGTTCATTCCTCGTTCATAGAGTTCTGGCTGGTGTTTAAGTTTAGAAATCGCCTCCTTTATCGCTTCATCTATTTTTGGCTTTAAATCTTCTATATCACTTTCTTTCAGTACTTTACCTTCTTTTTTTTGATATAGCCAATCCAAAGCATAATGCACCAAATTCCCATAGTTTCGCTGCGAAAGTTCTTCTTCTATCTCCTCTGTTTCCTTTGCTTTTAAGATGTTATTTAAGTAAAAATCAATCGGATTATAGAGGTAAGAAATCAAATGCGATGCTGAAATTCTGCCTTTCCATTCATTTAGTTTTTCTAAAACTTTTTCTGTTTTTTCTATGATTATCGGCTCCTGCAAAATCGGTTCAGAGGTGTTTTCTATCACGATATGCTCCATTTTATGAGGGCTTTCCATTTCCATTTGGGTAATAAATCTACTTTTCTCGCCTGTATTCACTCCAGAACCTAAGGCATTGTATAACAGATAGATATTTTTAGAATTTTGCAGCAAACGGTAGAAATGGTAGGCATAAATACTATCATTTTCCAAGAAAGTATTCAGCCCAAAATTCCTTCTCACATCGAACGGAAGATAGGTGTTTTGCGTATTCCCCAGCGGCAGTTTTCCTTCATTCACAGAAAGCAGGATAATATTTTCAAAATCCAAAAGACGAGTTTCTAAAAGCCCCATAAACTGCAGTCCTTCAAGTGGTTCGCCCTGAAAATCCAAGTTTTCTGAATTGACAAGCTGATTCATCAAAACCTCCAGCGCATCTATAGAAATCTCAAAATCATAGTCTTTCATATGATTTTTTAGAATCTTAAATGTCGTTTCAAAAAGAGAAACATTTTCATATAAAATATCATCTATTTCTCTGAATTTCAACTGATAACAAAAATTAGACAAATCTTCCAGCAGTTCAGCAGCTGTTCTCTTCTCAAAAAGCTGAAAATAAGAAAGCTCTCCCAAATGCTCCTGCATCATTTTTTTCGAAATATAAACGATGTTTTCGTCTTCTATTTTAGCTGTGAATTGATCTATTATTTTTTTATCTTCTTCATTATCTGGGAACTCCTCCAAAACCGAAAAAACATCCATATAATAGTAGGATTTATCATTTTTTTCGAGCTGTTTTTGTAGGTAAAAAAGCTTCTTAACCGCCCCGCTGAAACCAAGATTTTTGATAGGAAATCCCATTGTGATATTCACGAAACTCACCGCATCCAGACTCGGCAGAAGCAGGTTTTCATCTAATAAAACGACTGCCGTTTTAGAATAATTTTCTTTTGGAATTTCTTGTAAAATTTCAGGCAGAATTTTGGTTTGGGCTACATTCCCTGCGACCTCATAGACCTTGATGTTTTTCTCTTCACAAAAACTATTTTCTATCCATTGGAATTTTCGGTTTTCATTAAATTCCTTCCAGTGCATATGCTTTCTCAGAAACTTTCCAGCCTCCTGTTTTAGGTCTTTTATGTAATATTCATCCGCTTGGAAAAAGCATTCAGCTTTCCCTTTTTGGAGCAGTTCCCGAATCAGTTTTTCCTCCAAAGGTGTAAGCGCATTAAAGCCACAAAAAACAAATTTTGTTTCCGTTTCCTCCGCGAAATCGCTTATTTTCTCTCTCACCATTTCGTGAATCATCCCATCAGTTGCCCAACCTTTTGCTTGGAGATTTTCCTTTAATTTAGGTAAAAAAACATTCATCTTTTTCCAAAAATTAAGGTTTCGTTTCCTTGCATTGTCTCCATCTCCCAGTGTTTCGCCCCAGTTTTTAATTCGCTCATCATCAAGCATATATTCCAAAACAGCTTTGTCCTCCTCGCTGAATTTGAGCATATCATCCCAGTCTTTCAGCAAAGTAGGAAACCATTTTAGGAAGTTTTCCAAAGTTTCTTCGGGATAAATTTTCTTATAAACATCATACCCAAAAAGCCACAGCGATATTCCCTGAATGTGCTGTTTTCCAGATATTTTCTTAATCAATTCATCCACAGTAAAAAACTCAGGTAAAAAACCTTCGTATTTCTGCTCTTTTAGGATTTGTTTCAAAAAAACTACGGGCCTTTTCCCTGGTAAAACGACTACTGTTTGGGATAAATCCGAAGTTTCTGATAATAATTCCGAAATAATTTTTGAGAGAAATTTCATATTCAATTATTTATATAAAAACAATAATTAAAAGCTGTAAAAAATTAACAATCAATTACCTACGAATTAAAATTTCCTTTCGATAAATACACCACTTTTTTGGTATCAAAAAATTCTTCTTCAAAATAATTTTTCAGCTGAAAAATCTCACAGCGAAGCCCTGCCAATTCCTCCGCCAAATCTCCTCCTTTGAGATAAAGCACGCCGTTGTGCTTTTCATTAAACTGCTCTTTTTCAAATTTTCCCTTCAGCCATCGTAAAAACTCAGGCATCTGGGTAACAGCCCTGCTCACCACAAAATGAAACTTTTCTTTTAGTTTTTCAGCTCTTCCATGCACTGCGGTCACATTTTTCAGCCCAAGCCCCTCAGAAACAGCTTCTACCACTTTTATTTTCTTTCCGATGGAATCTATCAGCATAAAACTCACCTCTGGGAAAAGGATAGCCAGCGGAATCCCAGGAAATCCGCCTCCTGTACCGATATCCAGCACCTTTGTACCATCAGCGAAAGGCATTACTTTGGCAATTCCGAGCGAATGCAGAATGTGCTTTTCATAAAGCCCATCCATATCTTTTCGGGAAATGACATTTATTTTCTCATTCCATTCGGTATATAGTTTTTCCAGTTTTTCAAACTGCTGTTTTTGTTCATCAGTGATTTCTGGAAAATATTTTAAAATAAGTGATACAGACATTTTTTAGAATTGATTTTTACAAAAATACATAAAAAACTTCGACAAAGCGATGCCTTGCCGAAGCTAATTTTATTTAGATAAAATTTATTTTAATCCATCTTCAACAGTAGTAACAAAATTAATTTGGTTTCCTTTGTTACTCTCAAAGATAAAATCATTTAGACTTTTACTTTCATATTTCTCAAAATCACCAATAATAGCTAATGGCATAGAATATTGAGAAAACTTTTGAAGGATATTTCCAGCGATTTTATTCTTTAATTCGAAAAAATCTGGAATCATATTTTCTTCATGAATGATGAGCTTGTCAAACCCTTGATAAGACATGTTGCCTATCAAATCTACAGCATCCTCAACAGTCTGTAAGACAATATTATCCGATATGATTTCGGCAATTTTTCTGTTATCAATCGTATGGATTTTAATTTCCATTTTATTTATTCAATAATTCTTTTATTCTTCTCATAGCCTCTATCAGCTGCTCTTCTGAAGCTGCGTAAGAGAAACGGATACAGTTTTTGTCTCCGAAAGATACACCGCCCACTGTTGCCACATGTGCTTTTTCTAAAAGATACATCGCAAAATCATCAGAATCATTGATTTTCACACCGTCCAAAGTCTGACCTATGTAGTGAGAAATATCTGGGAACATATAAAAAGCTCCTTTTGGTTTGTTGATTTTGAAACCTTTTATTTCTTTTAAAAGATTGAAAACCAGTTCTCTTCTCTTTTCAAAGCTATCAATCATGTATTTGTATTCAGAAGGATCGGTTTCTAATGCTGTGATAGAAGCTCTCTGCGCAATGGTATTCGCACCAGAAGTCATCTGTCCCTGCACCTTGTCACAAGCGGCAGCAAGCCAAGTAGGACACGCAGAGTAACCTATTCTCCATCCTGTCATCGCGAAAGCCTTTGACATTCCGTTGATTACAGCTGTCTGCTCATACACTTGCGGAAACTCGGCGATAGATGTATGTTTTCCACCATAATTGATAAATTCATAGATTTCATCAGAAATAATGGTGATTTGCGGATATTTTGCGATAACATTTGCGATAGCTTCCAACTCTTCTCTTTCATAGAAACTTCCAGAAGGGTTACATGGAGAACTGAACAGCAATGCCTTAGTTTTAGGAGTAATCGCTGCTTCCAGCTGAGCTGCTGTCATCTTGAAATCTGTATCTATCGTTGTATTGACAAAAACAGAAACACCACCCATCATTTTTACCATTTCATCATAGCTCACCCAGTATGGCGTTGGTAAAATTACTTCATCACCATCATTTACAACAGAGGCTAATACATTGAAAATAGATTGTTTCGCTCCGTTAGAAACGCAGATTTGGTTTGGTTTGTAGTCAAGATTATTATCTCTTTTTAGTTTTTTGCAAACCGCCTCACGAAGTTCTAAAAACCCTGTAACAGGCGAATAGTGGCTATAGTTTTGGTGAATAGCATCTATCGCTGCCTGTTTGATATTATCTGGAACATCAAAATCAGGCTCTCCCAATGTAAGGCTTATCACATCTATTCCCTGACTTTTCATTTCTCTGGCTTTATTAGTCATCACGAAAGTCTTGGAGTAGCTCAGTCTATTGAGTCTATCAGAAAGTTTTTCCATTTTTATTTATTTTTACAAAGTTAATTAAATTAAAATTATTTCCACTCTTATTTTGTATCGTTTTTATTTTCAAAGAATATTTTTAGGTTTTCTAAATTTTTCTTCTCACTTCCTATGAAAATTTCTTTTTCGGTAAGAAAAACAGGTCGCTTCAAGAAACTATAGTGGTCTAAAATCAAGTCCCTGAAATCCTCTTCTTTCAGCGTTTTCACATCTATTTCTCTTGCCTTTATCTGTGTAGATTTTTTACTAAAAAGCGCCTCATAACTTCCTGTGATTTTGTACATTTCCTGAAGTTCTTCGCTGGTTACATTCTCGGATTTCAGTTCTCTGATTTCCCAGTCTGTAAGGTCAAATTCAGACATTATTCTCTTGCAGGTGCTGCATGTTTTTAGATAAAATACTTTTTTCATTATTAAATAATTCTTTTTACGAATTTATATTTACAAGAGCTTAATTCTATCATCTAAAATTTCTATGATTTTATCCTTATAAAGCCCTCCAATAGCCTTTTTAAAGT
>CAUQSG010000022.1:0-23370 GCA_963520725.1 uncultured Flavobacteriaceae bacterium
GTTGTATCTATTATTACTACAAAAAAGAGAAGAATCAGCCATTTCATTAGCCATTACAGGTGATAAAGCAAGAGTGATAGATGAGGCGTATTCTTCTGATGTGCCAGTGTCTCCTAAAAAGTCTATAATATTGATGGGAGCGCTGCTTTTAGGTTTGATAATTCCGTTTGCTTTTATTTACATAAAAGAACTTTTGAACATCAAGATAAAGACAAAACAAGATGTGGAGAGACTTTCTTCTACACCTGTTTTAGCGGAGTTGCCGAAAGTAGAAAAAGGTCAGTCTGAACTGGTGGGAACGAACGATTCGTCTTTGATTGCGGAAGCCTTCCGATTATTGGTTACCAATATGAACTTTATTCTTCCTAAAAAGGATGAAGGAAAGGTGGTCTTTGTGACCTCTACAGTGAATGGAGAAGGGAAAACCTTTACTTCTGTTAATTTAGCTCAGACATTGTCCACACCTAGAAAGAGAGTCATTTTGATAGGTTCAGATATTAGAAATCCACAGCTCCAAAGGTATAATAATAAAGCAAGGAAGGGTGTAGCAGGACTTACAGAGTTCCTATATAATGATGAAACTACTATAGAAAGTATCATACATAAATATGCTTCTGGTTCGTATTTAGATGTGATTTATTCTGGAAGTATTCCACCAAATCCAGCTGACCTTCTAACGAATGGAAGATACGAACTTCTACTGAGTGAGCTGAAAAAGAAATACGACTATATTGTCATAGACACAGCACCATTGATGCTTGTGACAGATACATTGTTATTAGCTAATCTAGCAGATGCTACGATCTATATCATGCGTTCTGAATATTCAGAAAAAGCATTGATAGACTTTGCGAATAAGAATATTAGAGAAGGGAAAATCAAAAATGTTGGATTCGTTCTTAATGATGTGGAGAAGAGCAATTTTGGGTATAGAAACAAGTATGGCTATGGCTATTATACCGAAGGAAAAACTTGGTTTGACAGACTTAAAAATAAAATAAAGCATATCATCAGTAGAAGCAGAAGGTGGTAACAAATGACAACTCATGTATCGGCATGCAATAACGATAATAGATAAGTATAAACAATATTTCCCTGTAATAGTCAAATTATTAGGGTCGGGATTACTTACTTCATTGGGATTTGTGCTGCTGTCTTCAGGTAAATTTGATTATATATCTAATGAACTGTCTGTCAAGATGTTGCTTTTTATTCAGTTTCAAATAATAGGAATTACGATTTCCAAATATGGACTGGATAGTTTGGTTTTTGCAAAGATGATAGGAGATACCAATAGTGTATATGACCCACTGGAATACATTAAAAAAAAAGGAATTCTATTATCCATTCTGTGTGCAGGTGTTTATGCGATAATGTATGATTATACCTATGCGTTAGTTATTTTCTGCACGATAGTGCTTGATGTTTATAGTGTGGTGGCTATTGTCCAGATGAATGTGATGAAACATTATAACTATGCACTTTTTGCGAATATAGTGGCTTATCCTCTTTTTTTTGGAGTTCTTCTTGTCAGTTCGCTTTTCTTTGAATACAGCTATGGGCAAATGATAGCGCTATATGTGGCATGTATTTTTCTGAGGTTTTTGCTCTCATGGATTTTCATAATGAAAAAGAAGAAAACTGAGAATATAGAACTGATGAAACTAGAAGTCCCGTTTAGTTTGGGAATTCAGCAGATTTTGAATTTTAGTTTGTTTAAAATAGACCAAATCATCATTTCACTTGGAGCTGTTTTAGTGGTCTTTTTTGGAATTGCGGGTCAGGATATTCAGCAGATTTTATTTTTATCCAAATTCCCAGAGTTGGTTTCAGGAGTTTTGGTTTCGTTGTCATTTTTGTATGCACCGTATTTGATTATAGAAAGCAGGGAAGGACTGATAGCGGTTTTAGACAAATACAAATGGATTTTGGTGCTTTATAATGTGGGGATGGCGGTTGCTCTTTGTGTTTATATGCTGATTTGGAATGGAGAGACGGATTTGGATATAGTTTATGCTGTTTCTTATCTTATAGTTTCTGTGTTGGCAGTTTTTGTGAATATGGTTACATTGGGATATTTGAAGAAAAACGAAGTAAATACATTAGTTAAAAATCTAGTGATAAGCAGCGGTATAGGAATTGTTTTTTTGCTGATTATTCCTTTTTTGGGGATGGGGAGATATATGGTTTGTTGTGTTCCTATGCAGATGCTGTTTTTTTTGGCTTTAAGATTACAAAATAAAAAATGAATACATTATCTATATACAGTGAAATCAACATATTGGACTATGTTCTGATATTGTTGTATGTTTTATATATATTAAAACAGTTTTCTGTGTATACTAAAATTGACCGAAAAATAGGTGTTTTTTCTTTGGTAATGGGATTATTACATTTCATTATCACATTTGCTTCGTATGGTTTCATTCTCGGTAGTGTAGCAGATGCTAAGCATTATTATTCTGAATCGATGTCTATAACTGACTGGGGCTTGTCTTATCTTTCCAATGGGACATCTTTTATTATTTTTTTGAATTATATGCTGGTTCAGTGGTTCCATTTGTCATTTTTAGGATGTTTTTTAGTTTTTTCTTTTATTTCTTATTTAGGCTGTTTGAAATTATTTGAAGTCATAATAGATCTTACGGATAGAAACTATAATATCACTTATTTACTTTTGTTACTAATAGGAACACACTTTTGGACGGTGTCTCTTGGGAAAGATTCTCTCATGTTTTATTCCATGTGTTGTTTGTGTTACAACATTTATTTTGATAAACCGAAGAGTCATTACATTTTACCATTGTTATTGATAGGGCTTATCAGACTGCATGTTCTTATTTTTGTATTAGTAGGGGGAGGAGTTAGTTATGTTTTTACCAATAAAAAGATAAAAATGCAGACTAAATTTATTTTTGTGGGACTTGTTTTGGGGGCTCTGTTGGTTCTTATTCCATTCTTTTTAAAGGAAATAGCAGTGACCAACTTTAGTGATATAGAAGGGAAACTACAAAATTCTATGAATGCTAATTTAGAAGGGGGAGCGGGAGTAGATATGAAAGATAGTAATCTCATTGTAAAATGGTTCAGCTACATGTTCAGACCTTTTATTTTTGAAGCTAGAAACCCAATGTTTTTGGTGTCGGCTTTGGAGAATTTAGTTTGGCTGTACATCTTTTTCATTATAATCAAAGGTTTATTTTTTGATAAAATAAAGACAAATTATATCTTGTGGAGTTATATAGGAATCATATTAGCATGTACGCTTCCTTTGGCTTATACACTTGCTAATTTTGGGATTTCGATGAGACAAAAGATTATGATATTCCCATTTTTCTTAATTTTATTTTTTATTGTAAAAAACTACAGAAAATCATTCTATGAAAATTCTATTTCTGACCAAATACACCAGTAAAGGCGCCAACTCTCGTTATCGTTCTTATAACTACAAAAAATGGTTCGAGAAAGAGGGCGTAGAGGCTTCCTATTCGCCGTTGTTTAATGATTTCTATTTCAGATACTTGCATGGTAATATTCTGATGAAAAACATGGTGGCGCTTTGGTGTATGATAAAGAGAGTTTTTTATCTTTTTTTTCATGTTCAGAAATACGACCATGTGGTCATAGAATATGAGCTTTTCCCAAAACTTCCACTGGGTTTTGAATTGTTTTTTTTAAAGAAAATAAAATCTTTCAGCCTTGATTTTGATGATAATATTTCTGCAAATTACGCAGGAACGAGCTTACAGAACAAAATTCCAGAGCTGATGAAATTAGCCAAATTTGTCACGGTGGGAAATCGTTGGTATATTTCTGAATTTCAGGGAAATCTCATTTTTCTCCCGACAGTAATCGACTTAGATAAATACCCTCTCTACAGTCTTCAAAAAGAAAACGATGCCAAGGAAATAGTCTGGATGGGTTCACCTTCTACGACAAAGCATTTCAAACTGGTGGACAAAGCCCTCGGAAGGCTTTCCGAAAAATATGATTTTACCCTAAAAGTTATCGGCGGAAAAGTAGAGCTGGATAAAAGAATTAAAACTAAATTTGAGGATTGGAATGCTCAAACCGAGAATAAAGACTTGGCCGAGAGTACCATAGGCATCATGCCCTTGGAAAACAGCTATTGGGAAATGGGAAAATGCGGTTTTAAACTTATCCAATACATGGCGAGCGGCATTCCCGTGGTGGCATCTCCACTGCCTGCGAATAGGGACATTGTGACCAGTAATGTAGGTTTCACAGCGGAGAGCGAGGACGAATGGTATGAAAAATTATCCCTGCTGCTGGAGAGTTTTGAACTTCGCCAAAAAATGGGACAAGCAGGAAGAAAAAGAGCCGAAGAAAGCTATTCTTACCAAGTTTGGGGCAAAAAATATGTAGAACTATTAAAAAACAATATATAGATTATGTGCGGTATCAATGGGCTGGTGTATAAAAATGCAGAAAACACAGATGTTCAGAACATTATAGGAAAAATGAACCAAAAAATCATTCATCGTGGGCCTGATGAAGATGGTTTTTTCGTGGAACAACTCGAAGACAAAACGATAGCTTTCGCTATGAGAAGGCTTTCTATCCTTGATTTATCCACAGGGAAACAACCGATTTTTACCGAAGATAAAAGTAAAGTTATTGTTTTTAATGGTCAGATTTACAATTCCGAAGAACTGAAAAAAACGCTCGTTCAGAAAGGTTTCGCTTTTCATACTTCTTCTCCTGCGAAAGTGGTGCTGAAACTTTATGAATGTTTTGGTTTAGAGTCTTTTAAGATGCTTGATGGTGTGTTTGCTTTTTCTATTTATGATAAAATTTTGGGCAAAATTTTCATCGCTCGAGACTTTTTCGGTGACAAACCACTACATTACCAGCATTCTGAAAAAGGCTTAATCTGGGCATCAGAGCTGAAATCCATTATTTCCGTTTTGGATAAAAAACCAGAAATTGACAACACGGGGCTGAATCTCTATTTTCAGTTGACCTATATCCCTGCGCCTTTTACTATATATAAGGGAATCAGTAAGTTAGAGTCCAATAGTTTCATAGAATATGATGTAAATACTAATGCGCTTAAAATTCATGAAATCCATTCGGAAAAGATTGAAAAACAGCAAATTAGTTTTGATGAAGCTAAGAAAAATGTCAGAAAATTAGTTGAAGAAAGCGTAAGCTCTCGCAGTGTTTCGGATGTTTCGCTGGGGGCTTTCCTGTCGGGAGGAGTGGACTCTTCTATTATAAGTCTTTGTCTATCAAAGCAGTCCGATAGTAAAATAGATACTTTTTCCATTGGTTTTGATAAAAAATCTTTTGATGAAACCGAAAAATCAAGGCTCGTGGCGAATCTTATCGGCAGTAACCACCATGAATTCGTGATTTCCGAGAAGGATTTGACATCCCATTTGGATGAGATTTTGCTGAATTTTGATGAGCCTTTTGCAGATTCATCAGCTCTTCCGAGTTATATAGTTGCTTCTAAAACAGTTGATTATGTGAAGGTTGCCCTTACAGGAGATGGAGGCGATGAGGTTTTCGGAGGGTATAATAAATATTTAATCGGAGGAATTAACCAAAAATATACAAGTCTGGTTCCCAGATTCTTACACCAAAGCGTACTGAAAGTAGCAAATGCTTTGACCAAACAAAAAGGAGATGAACGCGGACTGAAATTTAAAGTTAGAAAAGCTTTAAACTCAATAGATTATGATGATTCCTTTTTTTATAACATTATAAAATTAGGTTTCACGGACAAGGAAATGTCCATTTATCTCAATGAAAAAGACAGAGTCAAAAATCCTTTGGCGTATTATCAGCAAAGAATCCCAAAGCCTAAAAATCTCACAGATTTTAGAAATGTAGACAAAATGATAAGTTTAGAAGGGGATATGATTGTAAAAGTGGATAGAACAAGTATGCTGGCATCTATGGAATGCAGGGCTCCGTTTCTGACCAGAGAGATTTGGAATTACACCCTGAGCCTTCCAGATGAGTATCTGCTGAAAGGAAATAACAAGAAAATGATTCTGAAAAAAGCTTTTGAAAACGAATTTCCAGAACAATTTTTGGAAAAATCCAAAAAAGGTTTTGGAGTTCCTGTTGGAGATTGGCTTAGACAAGGGATGAGAAGTGAGCTTTTGAGCTATATAGATGATAAATTCCTTGAAGATCAGGATATATTTGATATTCAGAATATTAAGAAAATAGTTCTCAACCACCTGAATTCTGTAGAGGACAATTCCTTTAAAATCTGGACTTTTTACTGTTTCCAAAAGTGGTATAAAAACACATATTTAGCAACCAAATAAGAAATAAAATATTTTGAAAAAACTCATTCGTATAACCACCGTGCCAATATCTTTTAAAGTACTTTTAAAAGGGCAGTTGCGGTTTATGGCTTCTAATGGATTTGATGTAAAAGGAGTTTCTTCTGAAGGGGAGGAGCTAAAAGAAGTTATTGAAAATGAAGGGATTGTAATGGAAGCCATCAATATGTCCCGTAAAATAACGCCGTTTCAGGATTTGAAATCGCTTTGGGAAATGTGGAATTTTTTGAGAAAAGAAAAACCACAGATAGTCCACACCCATACTCCTAAAGCAGGAATTATAGGGATGCTGGCAGCGAGATTAGCAGGAGTGCCGCATCGTCTGCATACCGTAGCGGGACTGCCTTTGATGGAGGCAACAGGAATTAAAAGAAAGATTTTAAACTTTGTAGAAAAACTCACATACAGTTCTGCTACAAGGGTTTATCCCAATTCCAAAGGCCTGTATGATTTTATTTTGCAAAATAATTTTACTCAAAGTAATAAACTGAAAATCATAGGCAATGGTTCTTCTAATGGAATAAATACTACATTTTTTAGTCCAGAGCAAGTGTCTGAAACAGAAAGGGTTGAACTTAGAGAGAAATTGAACATTCAGCCAGATGATTTTGTGTTTGTATTTGTCGGAAGAATAGTCAGCGACAAAGGAATAAATGAACTGATAAAAGCGTTTTCCCAGCTTCAGACAGCAGAAAATAATGAATTAACAGGCATAAAACTTCTTTTGGTGGGAGGATTGGAGAGTGATTTAGACCCTTTAAATCCAGAAACTTTGGCTGAAATAAACCAAAATAAAGATATCATTTCTGTAGGCTTTCAGCAGGATGTTCGCCCATTTTTTGCTATTTCTGATGCATTGGCTTTTCCAAGTTATCGCGAAGGATTTCCTAATGTGGTCATGCAGGCAGGAGCCATGGGGCTGCCGAGCATCGTTTCTGATATTAATGGTTGTAATGAAATCATTGTAGAAGGAGAAAATGGGCTTATCATTCCGCCTAAAAATGTAGAAAAATTAAAAGAAAAAATGCTAACTTTGGCAAAAGACAAAAATTTATATACTAAACTAAAGAAAAACAGCCGCAGAATGATAGAAAGCCGGTATGAACAGTCTGTGGTCTGGAATGCCCTTTTAGAGGAGTATGAAGGTCTGTTACAAAGTGTTTAAAGTCAGTTTTTGATATGTATAAAAATTTTATTAAGCCTGCCATAGATTTTGTGCTTGCACTTGTGGGATTTTTATTTTTAAGTCCTGTTTTTGTGCTGGTTATGATAGGTTTGTTTTTTGCAAATGATGGGAAGCCATTCTTTTTTCAGCTTCGTCCAGGGAAGGATGGGAAGATTTTTAAAATCATCAAATTTAAAACCATGACTGACAAAAAGGACAAAAACGGAAATCTCCTGCCAGATGCAGACAGACTCACTAAGATAGGCAGTTTTGTCCGCAAAACCTCTTTGGATGAAATTCCACAGCTGCTGAATGTCATCAAGGGAGATATGTCTCTTGTCGGGCCAAGACCGCTTTTACCGAAGTATTTGGAACTTTATAATGATTTTCAGCGCCGAAGAAATGAGGTCAAACCAGGCATCACGGGATGGGCTCAGGTCAATGGGCGTAATAGCATAAGTTGGGAAAAGAAATTTGAATACGATGTTTGGTATGTAGATAATGTCAGTTTTTTATTAGATGTTAAAATACTGATACTGACTGTGTTAAAGGTTGTGAAATCAGAAGGAATCAACGAACAGGGACAGGCTACATCAAATGAGTTTAAAGGAAATAACATAGAATAAATAATGGACAAGAGGATAAAACTAAAATTTATATATCATAATATGACAAGAAGTAATAGAGCCTATCAGATGTATAAAAATAAGCCTACTTACTATAATGCTTGTCATATCTATAATGCTAATAAAATAATATATGATTCTCTAAATCAACTTCTTATAGATGATTTGACAGAAGAACAATTGCAAGAAGTTATTAATTATATATTTCATCTGGAAAAGTGGTTTATTCAGTTTGATAATGAAAAAAATAAAATAAAAGATATAGAAGAAACCTTCATTTTTCAGGCATTTGATGACCATATACCTTTTCCTAAAAACTTTTTTAAAATTTTTAATCTATGAAATATGGATTTGCAGGAGATAGAGAAATCTCAGTCAAAATATTAGAACTATTGATCAGCCTAGATTATCGGCCTAGTTTTTTATTGGTAAGTGAAAGCGAAAATGCTACACATACAGATAAACTTATTGAGGTTTCTCAGTTAGATTCTAGTCGTATATTTACTAATAAAGATTTGAAATCAAAAGACTTCATAGAAAAAATCAAAAAATTTGAAGTAGATTATATTTTTGGGATACATTATCCATTTATTATCAGTAAAGAATTGATAAATTTTCCTAAAGTAGGTTTTCTAAATTTACATCCAGCTTATTTACCATATAATAAGGGCTGGCATACGCCTTCTTGGGCTATTTATGAAGGGACAAAATATGGAGCAACTCTACATTTTATGTCAGAAAAACTAGATGAAGGAGATATCATCCACCAAAGAGAGGTAACTATCCTTCCAGAAGATACAGCAAATAGTCTGTATAAGAGGGTGTTGGATTTAGAATATGAAGTATTTAAGGAAGCTGTTCCTCAGTTAGTTTCTTTAGCTCCTAATAGAGTTAAACAGATAGAAGAGGGAACAGAACATAAAAAAACAGATTTGGAAAATATTCGTGAAATTTCCTTATCAGAGGAAATAAAAGCAGGAGATTTAATTAACAAACTCAGGGCATTAACTACTAATAACTCTGATGAAGCAGCTTTTTTCGTTGTGGATGGAGTAAAATATAACATTCAAGTAAGAATTATAAAAGAATAAAAATGAGTACAAAAATATGGCTTTCCTCTCCACATATGGGAGGAAGCGAACTAAAATACATCAATGAAGCATTTGACCAAAACTGGGTAGCGCCTCTTGGGCCGAATGTGAATAATTTTGAAACGGATTTAGAACAATATCTTTCTCAAAATGTAAAAGTTGCGGCAGTTTCAGCAGGGACGGCAGCTTTGCATTTAGCGCTTGTTATTTTAGGCGTAAAGGCAGGAGATGAGGTTATCTGCCAAAGTTTCACATTTGCAGCATCGGCAAATCCTATTGTTTATCAAGGAGCTATGCCTGTTTTTGTGGATTCTGAGTCTGAAACTTGGAATATGTGTCCTGTGGCTTTGGAAACAGCCATTAAAGATAGAATAGCTAAAGGGAAAAAACCAAAAGCTGTTATAGTGGTGCATCTGTATGGAATGCCTGCAAAGATGGATGAAATCATAGAGGTTGCCAGCCGATATGAAATCCCAGTGGTAGAAGATGCAGCAGAGGCTCTCGGAAGTTCATACAAAGGGAGAAAGTGCGGAACTTTTGGAGAAATATCTTTTTTAAGTTTTAATGGAAACAAAATAATAACCACTTCTGGAGGAGGAGCGCTGGTATGCAAAACGCAGGAGCACAAGGATAAAGCGGTTTTTCTTTCCACTCAGGCGAGAGACAATGCGCCTCATTATCAGCATTCACAGATAGGCTATAACTATAGAATGAGTAATATCTCAGCGGGAATAGGGTGCGGGCAGATGGAAGTTTTGGATTTGAGGATTTCTCAGCGCCGTAAAAATCATGATTTCTATCAAGAAGTATTTAAGAATATAGATGGAATAGAGCTTTTTACAGAGCCAAATTCAGACTTTTTCTCTAATCACTGGCTTTCTGCTATCACAATAGATGCGCAGAAAACAGGCTTTGACAGAGAACAACTTCGTTTGAAACTACAAGAAGAAAATATAGAAAGCCGCCCACTTTGGAAGCCGATGCATTTACAGCCTGTCTTTGCTGATGCGCCGTATTATGGAGGAAATGTAGCTGAAAATTTATTTAATAATGGGCTTTGCCTGCCTTCAGGATCTAATTTGACAACTGAAGATTTGGAGAGAATAAAAAATGTAATTGAGAACATGTTATGAAAGTAAAATCAACGCCACTTAAAAACTGCTATATCATAGAACCTACTGTTTTTGAGGATGACAGAGGGTATTTTTATGAGAAATTTAATGAACAAAAATTCCAGCAACTGACAGGAATGAATGGGCATTTCGTTCAGGATAATGTTTCCAAATCCTCTTACGGAGTTCTTCGTGGGCTGCATTTGCAGAAAGGAGACATGGCTCAGGCGAAACTGGTGTCTTGTCAGGAGGGAAGAGTCTGGGATGTTGCAGTAGATTTGCGCGAAGATTCGCCTACTTTTGGGCAGTGGTTCGGCGTGGAGCTTAGCGCCGAAAACAGACTGCAGTTCTACATTCCGAGAGGTTTTGCCCACGGATTTTCGGTGCTGAGCCCGACTGCGGTTTTTACTTATAAATGTGATAATTTCTATAATAAAGAATCCGAAGGCGGTATCATTTGGAATGATGCAGAGCTCGGTATAGACTGGAAACTTCCAATGTCTGATATTATTTTATCTGAAAAAGATAAGGTGCAAAAAACCTTCCAAGAAAAGGATTTTTAAACCATAAAATCAACAATATAATAAAACTGAGAGGTTTAATTTCACTCAACTTTTTGATTTTCTTCCTGCCGTTTTTAAAGATGTGTTCTGGCGTGGAGAAGAAATCAGAAGTCGTGGCTGAAACGGCTATTTCAGTACAGAATAATACAGAAGCCCAATCAGACACTCTTGTATTGGACACTTTGGAAGAAAGCCAAACACTCTCTAAACTAGTGCCTATTCTGGATAATCAGGGTATAGTGTATAACTTCTATGAAGCGGTTTATTTTAATTTTGAAACGGACATGATAGAGGATTTTGAGTTTTCTCCTTTTATATGTTATCCGCTTGTATTATTTTTAGTAATATTAATGTTTATAGGTTCAATATTCAATAAAACTATGTTAATAAGGACTTTGTCTATTATTAACATAGTTTTATTGTTAGGTTCAGTGGTGTGGTTTTATTTTTTGGAATTTATAGAAAATATTAACCAGCTGAGAATCGGTTTTTATTTGATAATATTAAACATGGTGCTGATTTTTGTCCTTTCAACTCAAAAACAAAAAAATCAGTTCATAGCGTTTAAATCCTGAGCAATCAGCCATCCTTCGCTCCAGCACGCTTGGAAGTTGAAACCGCCAGTAACCGCATCGATGTTGAGAACCTCGCCAGAGATGTAGAAATTGGGTAGTTTTTTGCTTTTCATAGTTTTAAAATCTATTTCTTTCAGATCCACGCCGCCCGCCGTGACGAACTCCTCTTTGAATGTGCTTTTTCCTGTCACATTCATTCGGCAGCAGCACAGATTTTCTATGATTTTCTGCATTTCTTTGTTGTTGATATTGGCTATTTGTTTGGCTGTATCAATTCCAGAAACGAATAAAATTCTCTGCCAAAAACGATTGGTAATATCAAAAATTTTGGTCTGACCGATGGATTTTTTCGGTTCATTTTCTTTGAAATTTTTAAATATTTCCAAAGCATCTTCTGAAGCCGTTCCGATGAAATTAACGATAATTTCAAACTGGTATTTTAGTGCCGCAAGTTCTCTCGCTCCCCATGCCGATAGTTTTAGGATTGCAGGGCCGCTCAGTCCCCAGTGGGTAATGAGCAGAGAGCCAGATTCTTCTAAATTCAGCTTCGGAATTTCTATATTTACATTCTGAAAACTCGTTCCCATGAGGTCTTTCAGTATTTCATTTTTAATGTTAAATGTAAATAAAGACGGAATAGGTGCGATAATCTGATGCCCAAGTTTTTCTAGTAATTTAAATGCTTTCGGCGAACTTCCTGTGCTGAATACCACATAATCCGCGAAATAATTTTGGTCTGTGGTATGGATTTTATATCCGTTTTCCTGCGGTAAAATCTCGGTAACGGTTTGTTTGGTAAGTATTTTTACATTATTCTTTTTGCATTCGTTGACCAGACAGTCTATGATACTTTGTGATGAGTTGCTTTCAGGAAAAATTCGGTTGTCATCTTCTATTTTGAGGGCTACGCCGTGTTCTTCGTACCAGTTCATGGTGTCCCCAGGCTGGAATTTTGTAAACACGCTGAGGAGTTCTTTGTTTCCACGAGGGTAGAATTGCACGAGTTCTCTCGGATCAAAACAGGCGTGGGAAACATTGCACCTGCCGCCGCCTGAGATTTTTACTTTTTGCAGAACATCAGAATTTTGTTCTAAAATAGTGACATCGTATAAATTAGCATCAATATTTGCAGCGGTAAAAAATCCAGAAGCGCCTCCTCCGATGATGATTACTTTTTTCATAATTCAAAAGAAAAACCTTCAACATTTTCTTTTTTAGAGTAATGCTGAAGGCTGTTTTTATAAATAATTTAAATTATTTTTTGTTGTTTTTCTGTTGTTTTTGTTGCTCTTTCTGCTGTTCTTGTGCTTGTTCCATCAGCTCACGCATTTTTCTTTGGAAACGCCCTTCTTTAGCAGGTTTAGCTTTGTTTTCCTGAATTTGAGCATGAATTTTCTTTTCATCGATGATAAAGTTTTTGATGACAAGTACAATCACGATGTTCAGAGCATTTGACACAAAATAGTACCAAGAAAGCCCAGATGCAGCAGAGTTCAGGAAGAACATGAATGTAACAGGGAAAATGTACATCAGAGGTCGCATGTCTGGCATTCCTTCTTGTCTTGGCGCCTGCATATTTCCAGAAGTCATGATAGTGTAGATTAAAATAACCACTGTACAAGCCACCGCAAAAATACTCAAATGGTCTATTCCAAGGAAGTTAGATGGAATCTTGATGATATCATCATATGAAGATAAATCCTCCACGAACCAGAAGCTCTTACCTCGGAAATCGATATAATTCGGGAAGAAACGGAATAGCGCATAGAAAATAGGCACCTGCATAAGGGCTGGAATACATCCCGCCAGCTGATTGACTCCCGCATTTCTATACACCGCCAATACTTCCTGTTGTTTTTTCAGTGGGTCAGCATCTTTGTATTTTTCGTTTACAGCATCTACTTCAGGTCGGATTACTCTCATCATAGCGCTCAGCTTGTGCTGTTTGAACATGATAGGCGAGAGGATAAGTTTAACCATGATAGTCAGAACTAAAATAGCCCAACCAGCCGTAAGTCCTAAATGGTTTTGAATGAATTCATAAATAGGGATAAAGAACCAAACATTGATAGTTCTGATGAATGACCAGCCGAGTGGCAGGATTCTATCAAAGTTTTTATCATAGCTTTCAAGTAAATCCAAATCTAGCGGCATGAAATACCAAGAGAAACTTTCGTTAAACTCCTTGTTTCCAGAAAGATTTACTTCAGATTTATAGTTGAAAGTTTTTAGATAATCGCCTTTGTCCACAGGTTCTTGGCTTCCTGTAGACTGCGTAAGTCCGTTTTTAGCCTCGAAAACAGCTGTAAAGAACTGGCTTTTTACACTGATCCAGTCTAGTGTTTCTTCGGTTTCTTCCATTTCTCCTCTTCCATCATAATCATAGCCGGAATAGTTGTCAAATGAATAAACAAACTCTGTGTAGCCCTGCTGCTGAGTTCTACCTTTTTCTGTAGCCAAAGCCTGATAATCCCAAGTAAATTCAGCTTTGTTGTCATTAGTTACTTTAGAAAGTCCTTCTGTTTTTACTTGAAAATCAACTTTATAATTTTTTTGTAAAGTATAGATAAATTGAATGGTAGCAGACTCCAGCTGTGCTTGTAGAGTTATTACATTGCCATTTACTGTCGGAGTAAAGTTTAAATCTTTGGTACTTACTAATTTACCAGCTTTGTCTTTAAAAGCAAATCCGTAATTTGAGTTCTCGTTATTGAATAAATACAGAGGTTTATTCTTGTCTGTTCTGTCATAAGAGCTGTACTGGTTCATTCTTACCGAAGAAATCTGCCCGCCAAGGTTAGAGATTTCCAAAGTAAGTTCATCATTTTTGAGAACTGATTTTTCTCCGTTATGAGAAGCAACTGCTTTTACAATTTTTTCAGTTTGTTCGGTTTTTACCTGTTGTTCAGCCTGTTTTTTCTTGTCTTCTTTATTAAAATACTGGAAGAAAAGCAATACCGCCAAAATAAATCCAGCAAAGACAACCATATTGATAAACTGGCTTCTTTCAAATCCTCTGTTACTATTCTGCATTTTTTTAGTTTAAAAAATTATTGCCGACAAAGATAAACAAAAATTAGCGAAAAGATTTATTTCATTAGAAAATAAGTTGTGATTTTTATTAGAAATAAAATGATAAATAAAACCCCTTTAACTCATAAGTTAAAAGGGCTATTGATAAATAAAATTATTTTTTATGGTTTGCAGATGCTTTTATAAAAGCAATGAACAAGGGATGTGGAGAAGCCACTGTACTCTTGTATTCTGGGTGGTACTGCACGCCCACATAGAAAGGATGGTCTTTGAGTTCCACTACTTCTACAAGGTGGGTTTCAGGGTTGAAACCAGAAGGGATAAGTCCTTTTTTCTCGTAATCCTCTATGTAGTCATTGTTAAATTCATATCTGTGTCTATGTCTTTCCGAAATCAGCTCTGCATTGTAGATTTCAGCGATTTTGGTGTTTGGTTTTAGTTCGCATTTCCAAGCGCCCAGACGCATAGTTCCGCCTTTGTCTATTACATCTTTTTGCTCCTCCATTAGGCTGATAACAGGGTAAGGCGAGTTGTCATCAAACTCCATACTATTCGCCTTTTCAAATCCTAATACATTTCTCGCAAATTCTATCGTGACAATCTGCATTCCGAGACAAATTCCTAATAGCGGAATTTTGTTTTCTCTGGCATATTTTGCAGCAGTTATTTTTCCTTCTATTCCTCTGTCGCCAAAACCAGGGGCGATGAGAATACCATCTAAATCTTTTAGATAGTCTTCTGCATTTCCGTTTTCTAGGTCACCGCTATATATCCATTTTAGTTTTACATCTATTTCCTCTGATGCTCCTGCATGTATGAAAGCCTCGGCTATGGATTTGTATGAATCTTGCAAAGAAACATATTTACCGACAAGCCCTATTTCTACGGTTTTCTTAGGGTTTTTATATTTCTTAAGGAAATTTTGCCAGTTTTTTAGATTAGGTTCTTTGTCGTAAGGAAGTCCTAAACCTTTGAGAACCACTTGGTCAAAATTCTGCTCATGCAGTTCTATAGGAACGCGGTATATAGTATCTACATCCTTACATTCCACTACATTTTCTATGGCTACATTGCAGAATTGAGCAAGTTTAGACTTGATGTCTTTGGTGATGGTATGTTCGGTTCTACACACTAAAACATCTGCCTGAACGCCGCTTTCCATCAATGCTTTTACAGAGTGCTGAGAAGGCTTGGTTTTTAATTCGCCACTTGAAGCCAAATAAGGCAGCAAAGTAAGGTGAATCACTATAGAGTTTTTTTCTCCCAGCTCCCATTTCAGCTGACGAACAGACTCTATGTAAGGCAAAGACTCTATGTCTCCCACAGTTCCGCCTATTTCAGTGATGATGATATCATAGCCTTCATTAGAAAGGATTTTTATTCTTCTCTTTATCTCATTGGTAATGTGCGGAATTACCTGCACGGTTTTTCCTAGGAAGTCACCTTTTCGCTCTTTTTCGATTACGGTTTGGTAGATTCTTCCTGTGGTTACATTATTATTTTGGCTGGTATTGGTATCCAGAAATCTCTCATAGTGTCCTAGGTCAAGGTCTGTCTCTGCGCCGTCTTCTGTCACATAGCATTCGCCGTGTTCGTACGGGTTCAGTGTCCCTGGGTCGATATTGATATAAGGGTCTAATTTCTGTATGGTAACTTTAAATCCTCTGGCTTTCAGTAGCATACCTAGGGAAGCGGAAACGATTCCTTTTCCTAATGATGATGTTACACCTCCTGTTACGAAGATGTATTTAGTATTGTTTTTAGACATTCGTTTAGGTTTGTGCAAAGTTAAAATAAAACGCCATATTATGCAAGAAACAAACTATAAAGTAAGTAAAACAAAGTCAAAGTCTTATTTAATAAAGAAATTCTGATTAAATTTTGAAAACATTAAAGTTGTTAAATTTAGTATTTATTAAAAAAGTAAAATCCATATCTTTGAGGCCTATTTTTAAAAATTAAATGAAGAAAAGACTTTTTTCTGTGGTAGGGCCTACAGGAATTGGTAAAACGAAATTAGCAATCGCGATTGCAAAATACTTCGGAACCGAGATTGTATCCTGTGATGCACGCCAGTTTTTTGCGGAAATGTCCATTGGCACGGCTGCACCGACAGAAGATGAACTTGCCCAAGTGAAACACCATTTCATAGGAAACCTCAGTGTGGTGGATGAATATTCCATCGGGCAGTATGAAAAAGACGCTTTGGAAAAATTAGAACTGCTCTTCCAAAAGTATGACAATGTAGTGCTGGTGGGCGGTTCGGGAATGTATGAAAAGGCGGTTGCAGAGGGATTGAACAATCTCCCAGAATCCAATCCAGAAAATCAGAAAAAATTAGAAAAGCTTTTCAGCGAGGGTGGAATAGAAGTCTTGCAAAAACTTTTGAAGGAAACGGATGATGCTTATTATCAGATAGTTGATAAAGAAAATCCGCGCAGACTGATGAGGGCTTTGGATATTATCTGGCAGACAGGGAAAACTTACACGGAAAACATTGAAAATCCGCTAGATAAGAGGGGGTTTGAGGTTGTTAGAATAGGGATTTCTGCGGACAGAGAGATTGTCTATGACCGAATTAACCGAAGGGTGGATTTGATGGTGCAGAATGGGCTTTTGGAAGAAGCGAAAAATCTTATTCCTTATAAAGACAAAACAGCCTTGCAGACAGTGGGTTATACAGAATTATTCAAATATTTTTCAGGCGAGTGGGAGCTGGATTTTGCAATTTCAGAAATAAAGAAAAATTCCCGAAGATATGCCAAAAGACAGCTTACATGGCTTAGAAAACTGGAAAATATCCATTGGATAAAATATGACTACGCACAGGAGGAATTAGAAAAATTATTAGAAATTATCAAAAAATGAAAAACTTTTTAAAGAAACAATGGAGTAACATCCTATTTGGCGCATTTATATTGGCATTTTTCTTTGTGCCGGGCGTTCGTGAATTTATCCAAAGACCTTTCTTGATGAAACCTTCATTGGAGGAGTCGCAGAGTATAGGAACGCTCTCAGAATCAGAATATAATGTAGAATTAAAGGGAATAAATGTCCCAGATGCCAATTTGTCTGATTTCAAAGGAAAACCTATTTTTCTCAATTTTTGGGGAAGCTGGTGTCCGCCTTGTAGAGCCGAATTTCCTACTATCCAGAGCCTTTACGAGGGCAAAAAAGGTAAAATAGAATTTGTCCTCATTGCCATGCAGGATGAGGAGCAGAAAGTGAGGGATTTTATCAAGAAAAATGGCTATACTACGCCTGTCTATCTACTGAAAGAGCCGCTTAGCGAGAAGTTTAGTATAGATGTTTTTCCTACGACTTTCATCCTTGGGAAAGATGGGCAGATACTCAGAAAAGATGAAGGAGCAGCCGACTGGAATAGTCAGGCGGTTCATAGTTTTATAGATAAATTATAATTTTGGCAAGAGTTTTGCTGCTTTTATTACCAAAAAATATTTATAAAAATGAAAAAAATTAAGATGGCTTATCAAGTTTATAAAAACAGAAGTTTTTTCACTAAAATTCCTGATATTTTTAGAATGATAAAGTCTTCATTTAGAGGAGGGTATAAGATGAATAAATCATCAGTTATTATCCCAGTGCTTATATTTATCTATATGCTGTCACCTTTGGATTTTATTCCAGATTTTATTCCTTTTATCGGTATTTTGGATGATTTGGGACTTTTTGCTATTGCGCTTTCCAAACTGACAAAAGAACTGGATAATTTTTATCTATGGGAAGCTAATAGAGCGGAGTAGTACTAAACATCAATAAATTATAAATAAAATAAAAAAACATACTTTTTTAAGTATGTTTTTTTTGTAACTGCTCTTCTACAAAATCCAAAATATCTTTTGCGACATCTTCTTTGGATTTTAGAGCAAAATCTTTCTGCTTCGAAGGTGTGATAATTTTGATTTTATTGGTATCGTTTTTAAATCCAGCGCCACTGTCTTTTAGTGAGTTTAGGACGATCATATCTAAGTTTTTTCGCGCTAGTTTTCCTTTTGCATTTTCTTCTTCGTTCTGAGTTTCCAAAGCGAAACCAACCAAAAATTGGTTTTTCTTTTTCTCGCCCATAGTTTTCAGAATATCAGGGTTTTTGACTAGTGTGATGGTCATCTCTTCATCATTTTTCTTTATTTTTTCTTGGGCAATTTCTTTTGGAGCATAGTCCGCCACTGCTGCACTCATTATCGCAATATCTGTATTGTCAAAATGTTGAAATACAGCATTGTACATTTCTTTTGCGGAGTTTACTTTTTCTAATGATATGTTTTTGTCAGTCCTTAGTGCAGTCGGCCCTGAAATTAGAATAACCTTGGCTCCTCTTTTTTCGGCTTCTTCTGCGATGGCAAATCCCATTTTCCCAGAGGAGTGATTTCCGATAAACCGCACAGGGTCAATGGCTTCGTAGGTCGGGCCTGCCGTTACAAGAACCGTTTTTCCAGCTAAAGATTTTTTTTGCTTTGAATTAAAAAAATCAAAAATAGTTTTATAGATAGTTTCTGTTTCTGCCATTCGTCCTTTGCCTACTAGTCCGCTGGCTAGTTCGCCTTCTTCTGCAGGGATGATGATATTCCCATATTCCTCAGCAAGTTTTAGATTTCGTTCAGTAGAAGGGTGGATGTACATATCCAGATCCATCGCAGGAGCTATGAACACAGGGCATTTTGCCGAAAGATAAGTGGCTATCATTAGGTTGTCACATATGCCATTGACCATCTTTGCTAGGGTATTGGCAGTGCATGGAGCAACCAGCATTACATCCGCCCACAAGGCCAAATCTACATGGCTGTTCCATTCTCCATCTTGCGAGGAAAACTCACTGAACACCTTTTTTTTAGATAAAGTGGATAGGGTAAGAGAGCTTACAAATTCTTTTGCAGACGGCGTTAGGATAACTTGTACTTCTGCTCCGTTTTTGATAAAGTCCCTTACGAGAGTATTGATTTTATAGGCTGCGATACCGCCTGTGATTGCGATTAGTATTTTTTTTCCTGATAAATCCATGTGGTTTTTAAATTTTGGAATAAAATTAGGTAAATATAAAAACAAAAAAGTTGTAACTCACACGAAATTACAACTTTTTTGATAAAATAAATATAAAAATAAAAAAGATTATTTATCGGTTTTTCTGAAATAAATCTCACCATCCAACCATTCTTTGATAGCAATAGATGTAGGTTTTGGTAATTTTTCGTAGTATTTAGAGATTTCTATCTGCTCTCTATTTTCAAAAACTTCTTCTAAAGAAGTGTCACGCACAGCAAATTCATCAAGCTTATTATGTAGCTCAGTTCTTATTTCAGAGTTGATTTGCTCTGCTCTTTTTCCCATGATTACAATAGCTTCATAGATACTTCCTACTTTTTCCTCTATTTTATCTTTGTCATAAGTAATGGTATTAACTTCAGCTTTGATATCTTTAATGTTTCTCATCTTTACAAAAAATTATTCCGCAAATTTAATAAATAAAAAATAAATTCAAAAAACTTTATTTCTCCTCCTCTTCTTTTTCTCTCTTTTTCAGTTCTTCCTCTCTTTGTTTTTCTAGGAATTCAGCTTTTCTTTTTTCGTTTTCTTCTATTACTTTTAGGTGTTTTTCTAATTCCTTAGATAGTTTTTCTCTCATAGAAGCCGCTTCTTTAGAAGAACTAGTATCAGGATAATCTCTTTCTACATCCTTTGAAAAAGCGATGGCACTTTCTAAACGATCTTTTTTCAAATCATAGATAGAGTGCATTCCAAGTTCATACTTAGCCTTCATGATGTGCTCAAAACTTTTTTGTCTTAGTTTTGTGCTTGGGTAATCTTCCAATAAGTTCTCAAATGTAGTGACAGCCGCTCTGTAATCAGCCATTCTGAAGTATCTTCTGGCTTGTTCGTAGTATTTAGTTTCTAGCCTTTGGGTAAGTTCATCTATTTTTTTGTTAGCATCTTCAGCTCTTTCTTTGTCAGAATTAGGATGATTATTTAAGAAATCCTGAAGCATATTGATAGCAGACTCCGTGCTAGATTGGTCTAGATTGTAGTCCGCAGCATCTTGATAGTAGCATATCGCAGCCATGTATGAAGCTTCTTCTCTTCTTGGATCATTAAGGAAAGTACCTGCGAAATTTTTGAACTGGTGTCCTGCCAATCTGTAGTTTTTGTCATAATAGTTGGCATAAGCGAGTTTAAAAACCACTTCTGGTGCATCATCAGTCCCTGCCACTAGGTTAGGAAGTCTGTCATATAGTGCGATGGCGTTAGACCATTTTTTTTGTGCATAAAATTCATTAGCGGTATTGAGGATAAAGTCTTTATCACTGCTTTTGAGTGCAGTGGTAAGTTGTCTATTACACGAAATTATGCTCAATGAAGCTAAAGCAATAACAAAATATTTTTTCATAAATTTTGACTAAAAATAAATTTAAACCACAAAAATATGATTTTTTTTGCCAAAAGAATTGATTTAACAAAAAATTATCATTTTTATTAGAAAATTATTTTTCATCAAAGTCTAAAATAGCAAAAACACAGTTATGCAAATGTTCTATTACTTTTTTCTCTATTTTGAGAGGCAGGTCTTGTGAGGTGCAGTTCAGGAATTTTTCATAAAAAGACCTATTTCTGATGGTAAACAGCACGGTTCCTACAATAGTAGAGATGATATCCTCCGCCTTTGCAGGTTTTTTGAAAGTTCCTGTGGCCATGCCTTTTTCTATGATTTTTTCTATAATATTAGTGCAGATGAGATAGAAATCAGTGAGAAGATTTCTAACTCTTTCAGAATTTTTCATTTCTTGGGTGACAAATCCATGAAAATGAGTGTATTTTAGAACTTCTCCTACCACGAAATTGATAATTTCTTTTATCTGGATTTCTGGTCTTATGTTGCCCAGTATTTGGGTGAGTTCGGAGAATTTTTCTTTGCTTCTCTGTATGCGGTATTCATACAGGCAGGTCATCATTTTTTCTTTTGAACCAAAATAGTAAGAAATCATTGCTACATTAATATTGGCTTTTTTAGAAATCTCCCTTACAGAGGTGTCTTCAAAGCCATTTTGGGCAATAAGTTCCTCAGCCACATTTAGAATGTGAATTTGTTTTGCGTTAAAAGGTTTTTGCATGTCTTTGTTTGTCAATTATAGTTAAACCGAAAAGGTCTTCTACAAAGGTAAGGCAATTTTTGTGAAAAATACTAAAAAAATAACATGATGAATTTCATAAAATAAATTTTGTTTTCTACTGATTTTAGTTTAAATTTGGAGAAAAATTTTAAATAAAATGAACATACCAGCAGAACTAAAGTACACAAAAGACCATGAATGGGTAAGAATAGAAGGAAACATCGCTGTGGTGGGAATCACGGATTTCGCACAGGGTGAGTTAGGAGACATTGTTTTCGTAGATATTGACAGCACAGGTGATGAGCTAAACGCAGGAGATGTTTTTGGAAGCGTAGAAGCTGTGAAGACAGTGTCTGACCTATATCTTCCGCTTTCTGGGAAAGTAGTGGAGTTTAATGAAGAGCTAGAAAGCGAGCCAGAACTAGTGAATACAGATCCTTATGGAAAGGGCTGGATTATAAAATTAGAAATAGCAGAAGGTGCAGATCAGTCAGAACTTCTTTCTGCAGACCAATATAACGAAGTGATTGGATAAGATTAGTCGCCTATTTAGATATAAGATATTGCCCATTTATTGGGCATTTCTTACTTATATGCTTCTCAGACCAGGTGAGGTTAATAGGGAGAAACATTGGTTTGAGTTTCATAACTTAGACAAGATTGTTCATTTCCTTATTTTTGTTGTTTTGGGATTCTGTTATAGGGTGGCTTTTTCTAAGCAAAAAAAATGGTTTTTTGTGGTGGTGATGTTTATTTATGCGCTATTCACAGAGGTTGCACAGGGACTTATGAATATGGGGCGGACGATGGATTTTTATGACCTGCTTGCAGATATGATGGGCGCAGGTTTTGGGTGTTTCCTTTTTTGGCAAATTTTGTCTTATATAGAGAAAAGGAAATAGGAGGTGATTTTAGGAATACAAGATAATTCTTTGATTTTTCTTACTTTTGCAAAAATTTTCAGAGATAATTTTTTTAGATGAATAATGTTTATGATAATATTTTAGGTCTTATAGGGAATACTCCCATGGTAAGACTTAATAAAGTAGTAGAGGACAATCCTGCAAAGGTTTTTGCAAAATTAGAATCTTATAACCCAGGGCATTCCGTGAAAGATAGGATAGCTCTGCACATTATAGAAACCGCTGAGAAAAAAGGAATTTTAACCAAAGGTGCTACCATCGTAGAAACCACTTCTGGGAATACAGGATTTTCGGTAGCGATGATTAGTGCATTGCGCGGTTACAAGTGCATTCTGGCAGTAAGTGATAAAACAAAACCAGAGAAAATAGCTTTCCTAAAATCATTGGGGGCGACTGTTTATGTATGTCCTGCCAGTGTTCCTGCTGATGACCCTCGTTCTTACTATGAAGTAGCCAAAAGAATTACCGCAGAGACACCTAATTCGGTGTATATCAATCAGTATTTCAATGAGTTAAATGTAGAAGCGCATTATTTGACTACAGGAAAAGAAATTTGGGAGCAAACGGAAGGAAAAATTACCCATCTTTTTGGATGTACAGGGACTGGTGGAACGCTCTCTGGTTCAGCTAAATACATCAAAGAACAAAATCCTGATGTGAAAATCATCGGAGTGGATGCAGACGGCTCTATTCTGAAAACTTACCACGAAACAGGGAAAATCAATAAAGATGAAATCCACTCTTACCAAATAGAAGGTTTGGGGAAAAATTTAATTCCAGACACGCTTCTTTTTGACAAAATAGATGAATTTGTAAGGGTAAATGATGAAAACAGCGC